>JANXNM010000246.1 GCA_025354065.1 Synechococcales cyanobacterium 340R_concoct_173_sub
AAATCCATTACAAGATTCACAGGGTTGATCAATTAGATATTGTTCAAGTTTTTGTTTTTGCAAATCAGATGAGGCTTCTTGATACTGTCGCTCCAACATCGGCAATGCGCCTTCATAGCGACGGTTGTAGCCTTTGGTGTCTCGATAACGGGAATCGGTTTCAATCCAAATCGGTTCTGGAGAACCATACAACACAATCTCTTTTTGATCATCACGCAGCTTTTCCCAGGGTGTTTTAATATCAAAACTATAGGCTTCTGCGACACTACACAACAATGATAAATAATAAGTATTGTCTTTGTCTGACCAAGGTGCGATCGCGGCATATACGGGAAGCGCTGGATTTGGAATGATCAAATCTGGTGAAAACTTACGAAGACTCCCCAAACCATGACAATCAGGACAAGCACCATAGGGTGAATTGAATGAAAATAATCGCGGCGACAATTCATCCATCACGGCCCCGTGTTCTGGGCAAGCGAAGTTCTCGGAAAATACAAGATCGGCAATCTTCTCCACGAGTTCTTGGCTTGGATCTTGTTCTCCCGATTCATTCTCTTTAGGTTCAGGATGCACAATGCTGATCATTGCGATGCCGTTGGAATGCTTCAAACAAGTAGTCAATGAATCAACCAAACGCTCCTGCATGTCATCTTTTTTCACCAGCCGATCGACCACAATTTCAATGTCGTGAAACTTATTCTTATCGAGTTCGATCGAATCATTTAACTCGCGAACTTCACCATCAATCCTCACCCGCGCAAATCCTTCAGCCGCAATACTAGAGATTGTTTTTTTATGCGTCCCCTTTTTACCCCGAACCACAGGCGCAAGAACTTGGAAACGGGTTTTATCCGGTAGCTCCATTATTTTGTCGCACATTTGATCGATCGCTTGGGGTGCAATGGCCCGATCGCATTCTGGGCAATGGGGTTCACCCGCACGGCCAAACAACAGACGCAAATAATCGTAAATTTCGGTGACGGTCCCGACGGTGGAGCGTGGGTTATGAGAAGTTGACTTTTGGTCAATGGAGATGGCTGGACTTAAGCCCTCGATCGCATCCACATCGGGTTTGTCCACCTGACCGAGGAATTGCCGTGCATAGGCGCTCAGAGACTCAACATAACGGCGCTGTCCTTCCGCAAAAATGGTATCAAAGGCCAAGGACGATTTGCCCGAACCCGATACGCCCGTAAAGACGATCATTTGGTCGCGGGGAATTTCGAGATCAATGTTTTTGAGGTTGTGTTGCCTCGCGCCACGAATCCGAATAGTGTTGGATGGATTGTGGCGAGATCCGATGACGGTCGGGGTGATCGCATCGATGGGACGATCGCTCAAAACGTCAGCGGCATCGTTTGTGGAGGATTTGCTAGCACGTTTTGCCATTTCGGAATAATTGAAAAAAGGGCTTATTGATTCTAACGCCCCAACTGGACCTGTGGATATGAATCGATGAAAAGATCGACCAATTTATCCTGAAAAATCGCCTAATTTATTAATTTTGATCAGGGCTAATTGGGTTGTCGGCCCGATCGGACCTAGCCTTGCAAGGATTTCCCCAACAGATTTGATCACTGGCCAATGATTTTAGAACCGTACTTCTAGTCCCGATCACGGTATTAGACCCGATCGTCACGTCTGGCCCGATGAAGCAATCCGCCGCAATCCAAGCGCCATTACCAATTTGAATTACACCCGTTTTTAGGTTAAAGCTAGACCGACGAAAATCGTGGCTTCCGGTGCAAAGATAGCTCTTCTGAGAAATAACAGCGTGATTTCCAACCACAATCCGATCGAGGCTATAAAAGACAACATCATCCCCAATCCAGCTCCAGTCCCCAATTTCAACTTTCCAGGGATAGGTAAATCGTGCCGTTGGACGAATAATTACGCCGTCTCCAATTTTTGCCCCAAACCATCGCAATAGGTTGGCCCGAACTCCACTCATAGAATGTAGAGTCAAGGGAAAGACGATCGCCTGCATCAACCACCACAGCAGAATAAATCCACCCGATCGCCCTCGATCGAAGTCAGATTGGTCATAACTTCTCAGATCAAACCGGGGGGGTGCATCTAATTTGAACTCAGTCTCAAATTCTGCATCAAACTCAATATAAGGGACCAGATCGATCGGTCGTCGTGGGCGGAGAGGCGATCCCATGATGGTTAACCTTCAGTCTTAGCAACGGCGGGAATGGTCATCCGATCGTCCAAAATTACCTGCTGATTGAGAGCACCCTTGAATTGATCGATTTCTAGGAGCTTCACGCCAATATTGAACTCGTATTGGCTGAGTAATCGACCGTAGATATAGCCTGCTTTTCCATCAAGGAAGCCTAACCGTAGGAAGTAGAACAAAATAAACCGTAGCGATGGCTTAAAAGGCAAATGAACCCAAATCCGTTTTAAAAATCGTTTACGTTGGACGTTATCGCCAAAAAGATTAGCGCCAATCGTGCCATCGTTGCCTTTTCCCTTAAGGATATTGTAATAAACCTGGGCTTCCCAATTTGAGTAGCGATTATGGCGTTCTAGCCAATGATAAATGTCACGAAAATCGATATGCAGCATATCTTCTTTGAGATAGCCAACTTTGCCATTTAAGATGACATGCTCATGGACTTCATTGTCGCCCGTATTGCGCATTCCTTCAGTTCCAAGGTTTTCGTAGCGCCCGACTTGATGCTTAAATAAACGTAGATTCCAATCAGGATATTTCCCGCCAAACCGAATCCATTTTCCTAGAAAGAATACCTTTCGATTTAGATAATATCCTTGAAATTCAGGATTTTTAATTGCGATTTCAATCTCGTTCCAAAGTTCGGAAGTAATGCGTTCATCGCAATCTACGATCAAGACCCATTCATTGCGAAAGGGCAGATTATCGAGAGACCAATTCTTCTTTTTAGGATGGCGACCATTAAACTCAAATTGAACTACAGTTGCGCCATGCTGTTCCGAAATTTCCCTACTACGATCGCTACTTTGTGAGTCCACCACAAATACTTCATCAGCACGAGAGACACTTTCTAAACAAGCCGTAAGATTAGCTTCTTCGTTGCGGGCCGGAATAAGAATAGAGACGGGAAGTTTTGAAAGCATAGTGGATTTCACAGGTAAAAAAACGATCTAGCACAAGGGGAAATTTACTAATAAAAATAAATCCAGTTATTTTCAATAAACTTAATTGTATTTCCTTATAGTTACTATTCCCAAATGATGCATTAAAGTCACGATCGAGTTAGCTTCTAGATTCTTCTGGGCGAAGTGTGGAAACCGGACGCTTACGAGTCGAGGTCACGGCATAGAAGAGTTTTTCATATTGCATTAAAGCCTGTTCAAAGGAGTAGCGCTCTAAGGCATATTGACGGCCTTGGTAGCCATAGCGATCGGCGAGTTCAGGATCGTTTGAGAGTTTCAAAATTGCGTCGGCGAGGGCTTTAGGATTTTCCGGAGCGACTACTATTCCACCGCGACTCTTTTCAATTGCTTTAGCGGCACTACCCGTGCTAGGAACCGAGGCAACGATCGCCCGACCACTGGACAATAAGACTTGGGTTTTTGACGGCATGTTAAATGACACCACGTTGTGTTTTTGTACAATTAGGCCAACATCAGCCGCAGCTAGCATTTCAGGAAGTTTTTCGCGGGGTTGAAATGTCAAAAACTGAACGTTAGTGGCTCCGCAAGTGGTGCAGTAGTCTTTTAGTTTTGCTATTGCACTGGCTTCTCCAACAATGACAAAGGCGATGTTGGGACGGTCAGACAGGCGGGTAGCAGCTTCGACTACGGTTTCTAGACCTTGGGTCAGCGCGATATTGCCGGAGTACATGACGACAAATTTTCCCTCAAGTCCATGGGCTTTGCGGAAGGCATTATTTTCCTTGGGAAGGGGTCGAATAAATTGAGTATTTACCCAGTTGGGGATACAAGTGATTTTGCTAGCGGGAACACCTTTATCAACGAGATTGTCCACGAAACCATCGGCAATAACACTGATAGTATGAGCGGTGCGATAGGAGAAACGTTCTAGACTTTCTAGGATACGAATCATCGTTTTACTTTTTAGCAACCCTACATGAATGGCTGCTTCAGGGAGAATATCTTGCACATTCAATATTATTGGGCAGTTGTAGATTAAGCCAAGTAGTGCAGCCGGGACACATACGGGCAGGGGGGGGACTGTCAACAGAATTACATCTGGCCGCCATCCGCGCAGGGCTTGAAGAAAGCTAGAAACAACAAAGCTTCCGTCTAGAAGCAGCCGATCGATTAGGGTTGGTTTGGGTTTGACCCAGATGAAACTGCGCTGGATGGTAACGCCGTTGCGGGTTTCGGTCAGATAGAGCTTGCCTTTGTAGTCGTCGTAGACTTGCCGTTGAGGATAATTTGGCATTCCAGTTACGACCCGAACTTCGTGTCCTTGCCGGACTAGTCCTTCAGCTAGCTCGGTCATCAATGGCGCGATGCCGATCGGTTCGGGGTGGTAGTTGTAGGAATATATCAAAACTCGCATAGGGACAAAGTGCACGGCGGCAGGGTTTTCTATAGTGTAGGCATTTGGCTTTTTGATGGTCGTCTGTGCATTTACGGGCATCAGCGAAAAATATTAGAGATTCCTACGTTAATTGGCTGAGTGATAGATCATGCTTTAGGGTGAGATTGGCCGTAGATGTTTACGTTATCGGATAAAAATCGATCGGAAAATCGAGATAATTCCGCTAAGTGGACTGGCAATTTGGTCTGAATCGCCAAATATGGATAAACCCGATCGTCGCACCACGATAACATCTTCATTCTGAAGCGTTGGATTGTTTTGGTCGTCTACCGCAGAAGCGAAATTGACCGGAACATCCCGTTTCAAAATGCTGCCATCTGGATTGAGACGAATGAATTCAACCGTTTTTCGATCGGCACGGCGGTTAAAGCCCCCTGCCGCAACAATTGCTCTTGTCAACGGCACATTAGGGGGGAGTTCTAGTAATCCTGGTCTTTCAATTTCACCAATCACATTAACCCGAATCCGATCGGGAGAGAAAGTAGCGGTGGCGATCGTACTGGCTTCAAGACGATCGAGGGTGGTGATAACTGGGACTATTATGGTGTCCCGGTCTTGCAAGATCAGATCTTGTTTTTGGTCGCCGTCTTTAAGCAATGCCCAGAGATCTACGTTAAGGGTTTGTTCCGAGCCGCTTTGAGTGACACGACGGACTTGAATGGCCCGAATATTAGCCATTGACTTGATGCCACCTGCACTTTGCAAGGCACGGGTGAGGGTCGGGAAGATGCGGGCTTGGTTAAAGCTGTCGCGGGCTTGACCTGGATTCCCGGCTAGCGGTACGGTGACACTACTTTCGACCGTGTGAGTACCGGGGCGATAGACTTCGCCGACGACGGTAATATTTAGGGGCTGGACTTTCTCAGCGGAGAAGCTTGTGGTGGCCAATTGGTAGGATTCGTTCAAATCCAGAGACTTTGCTGTAGGGACAAAAATGGTGTCGCCGTCGCGTAGAATAGCATCCTGACGATTGTCGCCATTGCGTAGGAAATCCCACAGATTCACGTTGATATTGCGAACATTGCCGCCCCGTTGGACACGCCGGATTTGAACTTGATTCAGGTCTGCGGCTTGGGTGATACCACCTGCTATTTTTAAGGCACGGGTGAGGGTTGGGAACTGGGTCGATGCGGCGTTGTTTTCGGGTCCAGCACCTGTGAGATCGTAAGATCCTCGACGGCTCACTTCACCCGTAACGGCTACTTTGATGGGGCGAGGGGTGACCAATGTGAGGGTCACGACGGGATAGCGCAGAAGCTTTGCATACATTGCACTGGCGGCGGCGGTGGCTTCGGCGATCGTCATTCCTTGGACTAATAATCGCCCAACTTGAACAAAGTTCAGGGTGCCATCGACGAGAACCTGGGTATCTAGTGTGTTGTACTGAGGTGCTTTTAAGACATCGATTTTTATTCGATCGCCGGGACCGAGGGTATAGTCATCTTGTTGAATGGTGCTGAGGGGTGTGCTGTCAAAACGAGTTAAAGGGGTAAATGAACTGGGTGTCGCAGCTAGTGTTAGCAGCATCCATCCGCCACTCAACCCCAGTGTAATTAAAGTAATAGAGCTGAATTTTATCAAATGCCTGATGGTTCGATCGCCATTTGTGGATGATGAACAGGAACGGTGAGAATTAGAAGGAATGGAAGGAGGCTGATTCATAGGTCGAAAATTCATAGGTCGAAAAATTTGGAATCTAGTCCAACTGTAGAATAGTAGAATAACGGATAATTTTTATACATTGCCTTTATCCTAAGACCTCATTTAGCGTGTCTAAATTTAAAGATAGGATGAAGCACTTGAACTACGATCGGCAAAAGCCCAAACCCAAAACAAACGATCCCAATCCATATCGGTTGCGGGGAAAATGGGGTAAGTAGTAGCGCCATGATGAAGCTGGATACCCCAATCGTTATCCCGGCTCCTAGACTATAGATAAGTCTGGATTTGCTCCAGCGAGGTTTACTTAATCTGATGATACGTCCGAGTAGAATGCCCAAGGGAACAAACCAAATTAAATAGAATTCCATTAGGTAAGAATTCAATGCTCTGGGACCCGTGGGAAGCCCTTTTCCCTGAATAGTCGGGAACATAGAAGTGAAAAAAATTACTTCAGGTCGCAGCTTAACGTAACTGGGTTCGGTCTGGTCCAGGTATAGGGAGATTTTTGCGTCTTGGTAAGTGAGGATGGCACGGTGCGATCGATATAGCTCCAGTTTTTTGGGTGATGCGATGGCTAGGAAAGATCCGTTGAACCCAGTAGCTGGAGTGCGGATACGGGCGATCAATTGATTATTTTGTTGGGCGAGAGTAACGTTTCTTTGGTATGAATCTAGTGAAAGGGAAATAATTTGGGCAGGTCCGGTTTGCTTTAGGGAACTTGTTTCAAAGGTGGTAGCAAGGGTAAAGGCTGATGTTTCTCGGATGGCTTTGTTAAGGGCGTTAGGTGGGTAGCTTGTGCGGTACCAGGGGACGGTTGGGCTGTCGTGATGATCGACTTGAGCTGCATTGCTATGCTTGCCTTTTGGAGATTGATTGGGGTTTTGACTTGTATCGATTTCGATCGATTGTTTTTCTAATGATGGCAATCCTAAAGGGCCTCGATCGGCATAAGGCGGGTTTCCGGTTAAGTCGTAGTCGGCGAGAGGAGAGTCTAGTTTTGGAAATTGTGATGATTTTAAAAATTGATTGATTTCAGGTTCAGATAAGGCCCGATCGGACATTGAAAACCCTTTTACTTGCCCTTGCCAACCGCGATCGCCTGTAGCTTCGTTACCGACGACTAAGTTAAATTCTGGATTCCACTCGTTCAGGTGCATCATGTTGGTGAGTTGCCAAGTGCTACCGAACATTAATGAAATCCAGAGTAGAAGCGTGATGGCGATCGATAAGGGTTGTGACCAGCATTTTTTTAGCCAGCTAATGATGGAAATAAATTGTCGTTGCCAACCGAGTAGGCCGTAAGCTCCGCCAAGGGTTCCGCCGAGGGTGTTTGTGAATAGATCAATGGCGCTGCTAGTGCGGTTGGGTAAGAAAAGCTGAAGACTCTCAACTATTAATGTTGCTGCGAAACTCAGACCCAAAATGAGTATGAGTTTTTGGACTATGGGGAATTGTTTTGATTTTAGCCATTGGGATAGGCCATAACCAAATGGAGTAAAGAGAAAAATGTTGGCAAAAAAATCGAAGGAATCACTAGTATTGCGAAAGAATTCTTTGATTGCATCCTTTTTACTCCAGGCGATCGCTTGAAACTTGAATGGAAACAACGTGAGCATCACAATGAAAAGAATGCCTCCGAGAATCCAGAATTTTGAGTTAAAGCGATCGCGCTGGTTCATGAGGTTGCAATTTGTAGGCGAGTGGGGGTGAGAATTTGTTGGGCGATCGATCGGCCAATTTCGAGAGAAGCCGTAGCAGCGGGAGACGGTGCATTTAAAATATGCAGTACATTGTTATCGG
>JANXNM010000248.1 GCA_025354065.1 Synechococcales cyanobacterium 340R_concoct_173_sub
AGTGATGTGTTGGAGTGGTTTAAGTCTCAAGGACGTGGATATCAGACCCAGATTAATCAGCTACTGAAGGCGTACATGGAGGCACATCGATAACGCAATGCTACCGCTGCTAGAACAATTCGCTCGCACCAGTTCGTCGTAGTCCGTCGTCGTACAATGGCGGAAAACAAAGCCAATTTGCGGCTGGTGAAGCGAAACGTTAGCCTATGACTTTCGGCAGGGCTAGCTTGAAAACTTAGCAATAGAATTGTCTACTCTCTTTGGCTCACTGAAACAAAGACTAAGCGATCGCTCAAGCAACTTAAGTGATTAATTCCCTTTCTGAAAATTACACTCTTGATAGAGTTCTTCAGGGTTGATTTTGGATACGATCGCAGGTGTGATGTCTATCCCTTCTTAAACTTATGAACACTAACACTTTTGAACCCTTTGCCACCCAGTCAGCGATCGCCTTACTCAACGTTTACCGTACCCATATTTCACCCCGAAAAGGGTTCTCCTGTCCCCATCGGTTGTTACATGGAGGCAAATCTTGCTCAGACTATGTGAAACATGTCCTGACTCATCAAAATTTAAGTGCAGCGATTCAAATAGCGCCTCAGCGATTCAAAGCTTGCAAAACTGCCGCGCAGACGCTGAAGTCACAAAAAGCTCAGGGTGGATGTTTCGTTATTCCTTGTTGTATCCCTCTTTAAGATTCTTCCAAAACCCAAATGCTCAAAAGTGAGCTTCCAGTTATACAGACTCCCTTCCCACGATCGTCTCAGTGGGCTTATTGGGGTGTTGAAAATGAGTCAGCATAAAGCTTTGGATATAAGGAGTGGAACCGTTCCTTGGTAGAATTGTCGATGGAAGCTTGTCCGTAACTATCCTCAATCTAATTTATGAATCCCCATTCAGTCATTTCAGTGAATTCTGTCAGCAATCATCAGGATCTTGTGATCCACGCGGACAAGATGACAAGTGGATTACAGGGACGGATTCAGATTCCGGGTGACAAGTCAATTTCACACCGATCGCTCATGTTGGGTGCGTTGGCCGATGGCGAAACAGTGATTCATGGGTTGCTATTGGGTGAGGATCCACGTAGCACGGCAGCTTGTTTCCGGGCGATGGGGGCGACAATTTCTGAACTGAATAGCACCGAGGT
>JANXNM010000249.1 GCA_025354065.1 Synechococcales cyanobacterium 340R_concoct_173_sub
TCGTATTGCAGCTCGTAATGTTCCTAACACTGGAGGTCTTTTAACTGGAATCAACAGCAACATGGGCCGCTTGAGTTTTGGTGATGGCGGAGCAATTGCTGGCCTTGGTGATAATGCTGTTGCGATCGACAAAGCCTACTATCGTTTCCCATTGGGTAATGCTCGCGTTACCGTTGATGCAACTGGCGGTGAGTTCTACAACAACATGGAGAACTTTAACGGTCAATTGGCTAGCGATTCAACTGGAAGCATTTCTCGCTTTGGTCGTTTCAACCCTATCTATCGTTATGCTCAAGGTGGTTCCGGTGCAACCGTTAACTACAGCTTCACCCCTCAAATTGGTTTGACAGCTGGTTTCCTTGCTAAGAATGCAAACGACCCAACTGCTGGAAACGGCTTGTTCAACGGTGGTAATGCAGTCATTGCTCAACTTGAGTACAAGGCTTCTAATAACTTAGGTTTGGGTTTGACTTACGTTCGTGGTTACGATCGGAACTCAACCGCTGCTGTTGCACCTTCTACGACCCCAACCGATCGTCCATCTGTTTCTGGTGGTGTGGGTAGTACATTGTCTAACCGTCCTTTCGGTGACACTGCAACGACTTCCGACAATTTCGGTATTCAAGGTTCATTTAAGCTCAGTAATGCGATTAACTTGGGTGGCTGGGTTGGCTACACAAGTGCAAACCGTGAAGCTGTTGGCGGCGGAAATTCCAGTATCTGGAACTGGGCTGTCACTCTTGCACTGCCTGACTTGGGCAAGAAAGGCAACTTAGGTGGTCTGATTGTTGGTCAACAGCCGAAGGTTACAGGTAGTAGTACTGGTGTTGTCGAATCAGGAAGCAACTTCTTCGTGGAAGGGCTGTATCGCTATCAGATGACTGATAAGATTTCTATTACTCCTGGTTTGATGGTTATCTTCAATCCTGAGAATATCAATTCTCGACCAACGGCCTATGTCGGAACTATCCGCACAACCTTCCAGTTCTAAAACTGTGATTAGTTGAGTTAGGTTTTATTAAACTAAAAAGCGTTCTGGACAACCGGGGCGCTTTTTAGTTTTAAATTATTTTTAATCCTAATGAATCTCCGATCGTAAATGAGATGCTAAGTCAGTAAATAAGTTGTGATTCTCCACTCTGCTATAGTCCCGAAATATGATCGGCTTTAACAAAGATTATTTGTTAGACGAAAGAGGGAAAGAGTAGTGAAAGTCTGCCGCTGTCCCGCGACTATTAATCAGAATGTATAAATCCTGATAAGTCAGAATGCCTGCCGATCGTGTGATGTGGTATTGAAGCGATCGTTAGCTGTACTGTTTTTGCGATACTTAGACTAGTTCTGAAGGGTTAGTGTCCGATCGTATTTGCAAGTAATCCTCAATAAATTATCTAAACCGCATAACAATTGAAAATTCAAAAAAATGATGAATTAGGTCTGCTATTTTGACATGTGACCATGTGAGGA
>JANXNM010000253.1 GCA_025354065.1 Synechococcales cyanobacterium 340R_concoct_173_sub
GCAATTGCACAATCGTTACTAATCTCATTGGTAATCATGATTGCATTTAAGTCTCCATCTCCTGAAATGATTCCTTGGGCGATCGGACTAACCATCACAAGTTTTCTAACTCTTCTCGCAAGTTATAGTCTGGGTCTACTCATCTCTAGTGTTGTTCAAAACATTTCCCAAGCCAATAGCGCTTTACCATTACTACTGATTCCACAAATCATTTTTTCTGGGGTTCTATTCAAAAGTGAAGGCGCATCCAAAATCATTGCTTGGTTTATGTTGAGTCGTTGGTCGATCGGTGCCTATGGTGCACTGGTTAATATTAATGCACTGATTCCAGAACAAAAGAAATTCCCCGATGGTACCCTTATGCCACAACCTTTCGAGCCGAGTGCTGTCTACGATGCAACTTGGTCTAATCTTTCATTGAATTGGGGTATTTTGTTGGTTCATATTGTGGTGTGTTTGACGGCTGCGGGTTGGTTTCAGAAACGAAAGGATATTTGTTAAGTACGAATTTTGAACTAGTCCAATAAAGCTTTAGAATTGTATATGAATTCTTTTCTCATTTTTAGCCCAGAGACGATGGTCTTTGACCGACCGGAGGTCATCGCCTCACCATTTACTCTAATTTTATTATTGCTCGTCGGCATTGGAACGGGAACTGTCTCAGGAATTTTAGGGATTGGTGGTGGGCTATTGATTGTGCCATTCTTGAGTTTGTGGAATATTCCATTAGTGCAGGCCACAGCAACGAGTTTGGTCGGAGTGTTGTTGAGTGCGATGTCAGGAAGTTGGCGTAATTGGGTAAAGGGTGAATTGCGGTGGCGACAGGCGATCGTATTAGGACTCTGTGGTTTGCCGACGGCGCAGATGGGGGCTTGGGTTGCAAATCAAATGAACGATCGGGTTTTGGCATTTTCGATCGCTGTATTTCTGGTGGCAATGATTTTTTTGGTGGAGTATAAGAAGCGATTGGGATCCCTAGCCCCCCTAGGTAAGGAAGGGACCGAACCGAAGAGATTTGACTTACAACTTATCGATTCGCCCAACCTCTTAGTCCCCGTTATCCAGGGGGATTTAGGGGGATCCGTGCCGATCGGACTTATCGCGGGATTTCTCTCAGGTCTCTTCGGAGTGGGTGGTGGTGCCGTGATGGTGCCGTTGCAAATGGTGTGGTTGGGTGAGCCGATTAAGTCTGCGGTGCGGACGAGTTTGGGGGCGATCGTACTAATTTCAATGTCGGGACTGTGGCGTTATGCCATTCAGGGAAATGTACTGTGGGGACCGGGGATTGCGTTGGCAATTGGTGGGGCGATCGGCGCACAATTCGGCACAAGATTATTGAAGAAATTATCGAGCGATCGGGTTAATCAATTATTTCGCGCCTTATTGATTATCTTGTCGATTTATATGACTTGGCGCGGGATTCGAGGACGGTAGAGATTGATTGTTATCAGTATCAGGAAACATAATTTTAAATTCTTCGGCAGTGACCCGATCGCTTTCGCATTCCAATCGATCGAGAAATACTAATCCCTGCAAATGATCGTATTCATGTTGAAAAATTCGGGCAACAAAATCAGTAAATAGTGTTTGAACAATTGCTCCAGTACGATCGGTATATTCAACCGTAATTGATTGATGTCGAGGAACAAATCCGCGATATTGAGGCACACTCAGACAGCCCTCCCAGCCTTTTTCCATTTCAGACGATCGATCGATAATTTTGGGATTAATGAGGGCGATCGGTTCCATTTCAGGTGCATCAGGATAGCGGGGCGTAGGACGAGATGCCATGATCATAATTTGCAATGATTCATTTACTTGGGGCGCTGCAAGGCCCACACCATTGGCCGATCGGAGGGTCGTTAAAAGGTCGTCAATCAAAGTTTGCAGTACAGGATTATTGAAATCGGTGACGGGACTCGCAGTTTGGCGGAGTGTAGGATGGTCTAGATGAAGAATTGAACGGATTGAATTCAACATTTAAAATTGTATAATATGGCTAAAGCGACTACAATCTTAGCAGATGTCTGATAAATCATAGTTATTTAACTGTATTCTTGAAATTTGTCAAAATCAATCACTGTGTATCGCACATGACAAACGAGCTATGCCTCTGATAGGTTAGTCATCTCTGAGTTTAGAATTTATTCAATTGAGGTTGATCTTTTCCTATGATTACTATCCGTAGTACCCACGATCGTGGCGCAGTTAATATTGGTTGGCTGGATAGTCGCCACACCTTTTCCTTTGGTAGTTATTCTGATCCAAACCATATGGGATTTGCAACCTTGCGGGTCATCAATGAAGATAAAGTTGCTCCTGGACAAGGCTTCCAAACCCATAGTCATCGAGATATGGAGATTGTTACCTATGTTCTCGATGGAGCATTAGAACATAAAGATAGTTTGGGGACGAGTTCAATTATTCGGCCTGGTGATGTGCAACGCATGACCGCTGGAAACGGCATTACCCATAGTGAATTTAATAGTTCTAAAACTGATCCAGTTCACCTATTACAAATCTGGATTTTGCCCGATCGCACTAATCTAGAGCCGGGTTATGAACAAAAGAATTTTCCTCAACCCGATCGGTCGGGCAAACTTTGTCTAGTGGGTTCTCATAATGGTCGAGAGGGATCAATTGTAATTCATCAAGACATTGATTTTTACTCAACCTCACTCCAATTCGGTGAACACGTGAGTCATACTCTGGCAACCGATCGCATGATTTGGGTGCAGGTTGCAAGTGGTACTGTTCAACTGAATGGACAGGCGCTCGTAGCGGGTGATGGTGCAGCGATCGAGCAGGAATCTCTCGTCACATTAGAAGCCACTACTAATGATTCAGAAGTACTTCTATTTGACATGGCGAAGAACCGCTAGAGGTGGTTGGGGCGATCGTGAATCTATGGAGGTTTACGATCGTTAATATTTCTTCTCTGGGATTTTATGTCTCAATATGAACTTAAAATATGAAACTTCCACCCCGGAGGAAACCGATCGGCTGAATAATATAGTTTGAAAATTGCGGATTTTATATGGAGAATTTTGCACTGAATAAAGTAGCTCACTATCGCCAGATCATTCAAGAAATACTGACGGAACATAGTCTAATTCAGTATGCCTATGGCGAAATTGAAATGGAGACATTATTTGATCTGGTCAGCGATCGTTATCAAGTGCTTCGCGCAGGCTGGCTTCAGAAACAGCGAGTCTATGGCGCACTCATTCATATTGATCTAAAAGGTGAAAAACTCTGGATTCAGTATGATGGCACTGAAGTCGGGGTCGCCAATGAACTCGTTGAAAAAGGTATTCCCAAAGATGCGATCGTTCTTGCGTACCATTCACCATTCCTGCGTCAATACGATGGATTTGCCGTGAATTAAACGATCGAAACCACAAAAAATCCGACCGTACCCAAAAGCAAGATCGGACCTATTTACAAGCTGAACTTCAAATCAATTATTCGCGACCCGCATTCACCGGGAAGGCACCAGGTTTCACATTGACAGACATCAATTGACCCGCACGATTAACCTCGATCGCTAGATCACCACCGACCGAACTAGCCTCAACTCCTTGCTGAACCTGTTCTGCTGTCTCAACCGACTTACCGCCGACTTTTTTAATCACATCACCCGCTTTTAATCCACCTTGAGCAGCAGGCGAAGAACTCTCAACTTTGAATACTAAAACACCACGATCGTCTTTCACATCAAGATTTGCATTTGGATCTTGATTAATTTCTTTTTTCAAATCGGGAGTCAATGTCGTCATGCGAATTCCTAAATAAGGATGATTCACTTTTCCATTGCTCATCAATTGTTCTGCAATCCGTTTTGCTGTCTTAATCGGAATCGCAAACCCTAATCCTTGAGCGCCGCCCCCAATGATTGCTGTATTCATCCCAATCACTTCACCCCGTTGATTCAGTAATGGTCCACCAGAATTACCCGGATTAATCGCCGCATCGGTTTGAATGAACCCGACTCGCTTATCTGGAACACCCACTTGAGAACTCGATCGGCCCGTGGCACTAATAATTCCCGCTGTAACCGTATTATCGAGACCTAAAGGATTCCCAATAGCGATCGCCCATTCCCCAGGCCGCAACCCATCAGAATCTCCTAGATTAACTATGGGAAGATTGCGTTCATTAACTCGAATCACTGCCACATCCGTCAGCGAATCGACACCCAAAACTTTTCCAGAAATTTTTCGACCATCTCGCAAGACCACTTCAACCGTCTCCGCCCCCGCAACTACATGAGCATTGGTCATGATCAAACCATCGTTGCTGTAAATGAAGCCAGATCCAGTACCTTTCTGAACGCGCTCTTGGGGTTGCGGTTGGTCCGGCATTTCCCCAAAAAACCGTTTGAACATTGGATTGTCAGAAAAATCAGGTCGTCCGCTACTCTTAATCGTGCGGGAAGCATTGATACGAACTACGGCAGGGCCAACTCGTTCCGCAGCATCTGCAATGAAATTAGACTCCCCCGCCAAGGCCCCAGGACGGTTTTGAGCGATGACGGAGGGATTGGGGGAAGAATTACTGCTTTGGGCGATCGCGGGAGACTGTTGCATCACACGACCACCAAATAATGTCACCCCAGCACCAATTAAAGGAAGGGTCGCGTACAGGGCCACTTTCTGAAGCATGTGAGATTTCGGGTTTGGGGCTTTATTCGGGGTCATCATGGCGGCACAGCTCGTAAAGGGTGATTGAGGACAGATTGACCTAGTTTAACAAGGGATTGAGTGATTTGCGACCGATTACTTAGCGATTAACGTAAATTCAATAAGTTTCACGGTCTTTTCGCATACTACTGACTTTAATTAAGCCGTGTGGCGATCGCACGTCGCAGGCATGGCATCTTTGTTACAGCTAGTTTTTTAATTACGTAAATAAGCTGGATACTAGTCCTGATTAGGATTTTGGGCCTTGTCACAGCGACTTCATATCGGCATCATATCGTTGACAACTCAGCGACCTATTCTCAGTTTACAGGTGAATGAATGACGAAGGCAGGCAGGTTAATCTCGCGCTAAAATGTGAGTGACCTGCCCTTTTTATTTTTGTCTTTAAGAAAGCAGAGGAAATTCTTTACGAAGGGACGATCGCGATTTAGTAGATAATTATAAACGGTCCATTTTGGGAAGATTGATGCGACGATCGCGAGTCTTATTTCCCATGCTTCACCTAAGATTAGAGCTATGTATAGAACCAGTGATTTGCATGTTGTTGAGACTCGGGCATTAATGACGCCAGAACAATTGAAATTAGAATTTCCGATGACTGATAAGGCCTCGGAAGTCGTAACCAGTACCCGCGAACGAATCCGTAAAATCCTTGGACAAAAAGACGATCGTCTCCTCGTGATCGTTGGGCCTTGCTCTATCCATGACGTAAAAGCGGCTCGGGAATATGCGGAAAAGTTGGCTCCCCTGCGACACGAATTGCGAGACAAATTGGAAATTGTGATGCGGGTCTATTTTGAAAAACCTCGCACAACAACGGGCTGGAAGGGCTTGATTAACGATCCCCACCTGAATGAATCCTATGACATCAATACGGGATTGCGGACAGCGCGGAAGCTGCTGCTGGATCTAGCTGAGATGGACATGCCCAGTGCGACGGAATTGCTGGATCCGATTATTCCGCAGTATATTGCTGACGTGATTTCTTGGAGTGCTATTGGAGCGAGGACGACCGAAAGTCAAACTCACCGCGAAATGGCTTCGGGACTATCGATGCCTGTCGGGTTCAAGAATGGGACAGACGGCGGGTTTGATGTAGCGATTAATGCAGTTCTTTCGGCAAGTCATCCCCATCATTTCCTGGGCATTGATGTCGAAGGTCGCGCTAGCATTGTTAAGACAACGGGCAATCCTGACTGTCATTTAGTGTTGCGCGGTGGCAAGGATGGGGCGAACTTTAGCTTTGCCGCAATGGAGAAAGCAGCCATCCAAATGAAGCGCCAGGGATTGTGTGAACGATCGATGGTGGATTGTAGTCATGGCAACAGTTCAAAAGACTATCGCAATCAACCGCTTGTGTTAGCTGATTTGGCCAAGCAATTGAACGACGGCACGCCCTATTTGATGGGGGTGATGATTGAGAGTCATTTGGTTGCTGGAAACCAGTCGATTCCTGATGATTTGTCGAAGTTGACCTACGGCCAAAGCGTCACTGATGCCTGTGTTGATTTCGAGACGACGGTGGATATGCTGCGATCGTTGGCGGCGGCGGTGAAGGTAAGGGAAAAGGTTTAGTGTGAAGGATTAGTGTGAATCCAGATCTAGCAGACTGCGACTGAAATGTAGGTCAAAAAAAGGTACCTCTGAGATTAAGAAAATAAATTCTTTGTCCCAGAGGTAACTTCGACTATTACTCGGATTTTAATCGCGGATGACTTAATAGCTTGCTTTAAGCCTTAATCACAACCTGCTATTCAATTTCGTTCGGATCTAGGATCCGTTGAAACAAATATCCGGTACCTCTGGCCGTCAAAATCAATTCTGGATTACTTGGATCATCTTCGA
This sequence comes from Synechococcales cyanobacterium 340R_concoct_173_sub, assembly GCA_025354065.1. The sequence continues at coordinate 6,549 of JANXNM010000253.1, forward strand.
GCTTTGCCCGCAACCGAGAAATATGAACATCTACAACGCGGGTATCCACATGGCGCTCAGGGGTGTAGCCCCACACTTCTTGCAGAATCTCAGCGCGGGAGAACGGCTCACCCGATCGGCTTACCACAAGCTCTAATAAGCTAAATTCCATCCCCGTCAACCGAATCCGCTCATCACCTTTGTAAACTTGACGCTTATTGGTATCGATGCGAATTGTATTGACTTGAATCACGCCAGAACTGGGAATTCCCGTCGTCGAAACTTTATCCACTCGGCGCAATACCGATCGAATCCGGGCTTCTAATTCTTTAGGCGAGAACGGCTTGACGACATAATCATCGGCACCCAATTCAAGGCCCGTAATCCGATCAGCCACATCCCCCAGCGCCGTCAGCATAATAATCGGCACATCGGATTCTTTACGAAGTTCCTGACATACGCCATAGCCGTCCAGCTTCGGCATCATCACGTCCAAAACCACTAAATCCGGCTCAGCCGTTCGGAAGATTTCGAGGGCTTCTTCACCGTCTGCTGCTGTCACTACCTCGTAGCCGATCATGGATAATCGGGTTTCTAAAATACGTCGGATGCTGGCTTCATCATCAACGACGAGGATTTTTTCCTTATGAATTTCCAACTTGGATATCGCTCCCTTGAACCTTGGCTAAGTCCGAAATCAGCAGAACTGTCGTAACTCAGTTAATTTTGGTGTCTTATAATTCATAATGATATGCCAAGTTGCATATTTCGTAACTTCAAATCCAGTCTGATTCTAAGCTTCAGCCTTCTTTAAGATTTCTCATGTTGAAAATCTAAGGCAGACATGATTTCGCAATGTTCCATCATCAATTTGTCAAGTTTTAAGAATGGCTAAAAGTCGATCGCGGTGGGTATGTAATGACTGTGGGTCTGAGTTTCCGCAGTTCTTCGGACGTTGTCCGTCTTGCAATACCTGGAACTCCCTCGAAGAGCAAGCCCCAATTCCGACCGCCGGAGCCAATCGTCTCAGTCAAAATCCGCTGATGAAAATGACGAGAACCCGCGCCGGAGACACCAGTGAAGCACGTCCGATGGCTTCATTAAAATTAGATCAAATCGAAGATACGGTCTTCTCGCGAATTGCATCGGGCTATGTGGAACTCGATCGGGTATTGGGCGGCGGGATTGTCCCCGGATCCTTGGTGCTAATCGGCGGAGATCCCGGCATTGGCAAATCAACCTTATTGCTCCAAACCGCCAACCGTCTTTCCCTCGAACATCGCACCCTCTACGTCTGCGCCGAAGAATCTGGGCAACAGGTAAAACTGCGGGCACAACGGCTCGGCATTGGCAAAACCCGCACTTCTGATGATCACGATGATGAGGATGCGATCGAGGATTTGGAGACTGCCGACGAACTAATTGAAGTCCTAGAAGACGCAGCAACTCCCACTACTCGCAGCACCCGCAGCAAAGCCAAAAAAACGGTGCCCTCCAAATCTGCTGAACCCGCCATCCTTCCCCTCGCGTCTCAGAACCTCTATCTCCTGCCTGAGATTGACCTCGACACTATTCTGACTGAACTCGAAACCCTGCGTCCTCGTGTTGCGGTGATTGATAGCATTCAAGCGCTTTACTACGCGGCCCTCACTTCGGCTCCGGGTTCGGTGGCACAAGTAAGGGAATGCACGTCAATGCTAATGCGTTTGGCACGGCAATTGAATATCACATTGTTTATTGTGGGCCATGTGACCAAAGAAGGGGCGATCGCAGGTCCAAAGGTTTTGGAACATTTAGTGGATACTGTTTTGTATTTCGAGGGCGATCGATTTGCGAGTCATCGGCTATTGAGATCGACGAAAAACCGATTTGGGGCAACTCATGAAGTCGGTGTATTTGAAATGGTGGATCAAGGATTAGAAGAGATTCTAAATCCATCCGCATTGTTTCTCGGCAATCGCGAAGAACCCTCTTCTGGAACCGCCACTATTGTTGCTTGTGAGGGAACTCGCCCTATTGTGGTTGAACT
>JANXNM010000256.1 GCA_025354065.1 Synechococcales cyanobacterium 340R_concoct_173_sub
GTGCCCTATGATGAGGGCGTGGAAATGAGATAGGCAGACTTGAGGAGGAAATAAGATGACTGGGACGACGATCGCATGGTTGATGATTGCCGCGACAATGGTGGTGGCCTATCTGTTGGGATCCTTTCCGACAGGCTACCTTGTTGCAAAATCTAAAGGAATTGACATTCGCCAAGTTGGGTCAGGCTCGATCGGTGCAACTAATATTCTCCGCACCCTCGGCAAAAAGGCCGGAATTGCCGTCATGTTGTTAGACATTCTGAAGGGTGTGCTGGCCGTATATGCCGTGTATTGGCTCTACATATCGTTCTTTGGTGAAACCATTTGTCGCTTAGATGAGGGCACCCGGACCGCGATCGCAGATATCGCTAATGCCGCACGAACCGGAGATAACAGCTCCATCGCGACCTTCGGTAATCCTCAAGCAACCTTCTGCCTTGATATAGCGCTCTATCAGCCTTGGATTGCCGTTGGTGCGGCTATTTCCGCGATTTTGGGCCACAGCAAATCCGTCTGGCTTGGGTTTAAAGGTGGCAAATCCGTGGCAACCAGCTTAGGGGTGCTGTTGGCGCTGAACCCGATCGTTGGCTTGGGAACCTTAATTGTTTTTGCTCTGACGGCAGCGATTACTAAAATTGTTTCCATTAGCTCAATTCTGGGGGCGATCGCTACCATGATTTTAATGGTGCTACTACGGCAGCCCGTGGCTTATCAGCTTCTTGCTCTCGTGGGTGGAACCTACGTTATTTGGTTGCACCGGGCGAACATTGCGCGATTGCATAATGGCACCGAACCTAAAATTGGTAAAAAAATCAATCCGTCTTAATCTTCTTAATCTATTGCCTGCACATCGCCTATCGTTGACAAATTTAAAGAAGACGATCGTTAATTGAACTCATCGGGGCGATCGTCCTCCCGTATACTGAGTTAATACCCATGGTTATGGGGGAATGAAACATCAATTTCGGGAGCGATACTCGTGGCAAAGCCCGCAAAATATCTAGTCATTGGATCATTGGAAGCCTACAGTGGCAAATCTGCCGCCATTATTGGTGTCACTGATCAGCTTGCTCGGAAGGGGCTGGATATTGGTTACGGTAAGCCTATCAGCGGAGATAGCAGTGACCCCGACACTCAAGATAAGGATGTCTCATTCTTAGCCAAGACCCTCAGCCTGCCCGCCGATCGGATTTTGCCGACCGTTCTACAATTAGATGGCGGCGAAACCATTCGTAAGCGCATTCGTCAGGTTGACACGATAGATTACCTCGCCCAACTCCAGCACGGCGCGGCCCAACAATTCGGTGACCTGATTATCCTTGAAGGCGCAGGCACGTTGGAAGATGGACGATTGTTCGGGTTGTCCATTATGGAAATGGCGGATGCGATCGATGCCTCGGTGCTATTGGTGGCGCGCTACCATTCGATACAGGTGTTGGATGGACTATTGGCGGCTAAGCTTCGATTGGGCAATAGGCTCTTAGGCGTAATTCTTAATGATGTCAATGCGTCACAACTTGCCTCGATTCAAGATGAAGTCAAACCCTTCCTAGAATCTAAAGGGATTCAAGTATTCGGGGTTTTGCCTAGCAGCACTCTTCTGCGCAGTGTCACCGTTGCTGAACTTGCCCAACAGCTTAAAGCCGATGTGTTATGTCGGACCGACCGATTAGATCTATTGGTCGAAAGCTTGGTGATCGGGGCGATGAATGTTAGTTCTGCGTTACGTTATTTCCGTAAGCGTCACAACAAAGCGGTTGTTACGGGCGGTGATCGTGAAGATCTCCAACTGGCTGCCCTCGAAACCTCGACCCAATGTTTGATTCTGACGGGGCACTTGGCTCCCACCGATCGGATTTTGCGTCGTGCCGAAGAAATGGAAGTCCCGATTCTGTCCGTCGATCTCGACACCTTAACCACTGTTGAAATTGTCGAACACTCGTTCAATCAAGTTCGCCTACATGAACCCGTCAAAGTTCACTGTGTCCGCGAAATGTATGCGGCCCATCTAGATTGCGATCGGCTTCTCACGGCCCTAAATCTCACCGCCTAAATTCGTAAATTCCTAAAAATCCCTATGATCTTGACGATCGGTAGTCCCGCCCCACTGTTCACACTGCCCGATTCAAATGGCAATCCTATTTCATTAGAATCGCTTCAGGGAAAATGGGTTGTTTTGTACTTTTATCCTCGCGACAACACTCCCGGCTGTATCAAAGAAGCAGTCGGGTTCCGAGATTTACAAGCTGAGTTCACCGCCAAAAATGCTGTCATCTATGGCGTTAGTACAGATAATGCTGCATCCCATAATAAGTTCATCACTAAACTTAGCCTACCGTTTCAGCTTTTAATTGATGAAGGCGGTGAAATGTCCGTTGGCTATGAAAGTTATGGACTTAAGAAATTTATGGGCAAGGAATTTATGGGTATTATCCGCAATACCGTACTGATTGCGCCTGATGGAACCATTTCTAAGTTCTATAAAAAAGTTAAACCCGAACTGCATCCTGCCCTTGTTTTGCAAGATATTCCTTAAGCTAGAGAGAAATACCTTCTCCTCCTACCCATGAAACGAGTTTTGCACTTTCTAAAAAATGCGATGGGTGTTATTTTCCGACATCCCGTTACTGGAACTAGCATCATCGCAAAACTCCCCGATGGGCGCATCGCTATGTTGCGCCGCCGGGACAATGGGTTGTGGAGTTTACCGGGTGGAATTGTGGATTGGGGTGAGGATCTGCCGACTGTCGTAAAACGCGAGTTAATGGAAGAGACAGGCTTGGAGGTGACGAAGATTTCTCGGTTGGTGGGCGTGTATTCGGACTTCGATCGGGATCCTCGAATGCACTCGATTTGTGTGGTAGTCGAAGTCGAGGCCACAGGTTTGATGAAGGTCAGCGATCCGTTAGAAGTGATGGAGGTGAAAGCGTTTTATCCAGGGGCGATGCCGTTGGGGAATCTTTCCCATGATCACGATCGGCAATTGTGCGATTATTTCAATGGTTTAACGACTTTGGCATGACGGTTATCTCAAGGTGTAGCTTAAAATAACTCTAGTATCAGGATTGACTAGACATGACTGCGCCCTCCAATCTGGAATCAAATATTGATGACGCAACGATCGCCGATCGCAATGCGGCAATTATGGCACTCGATAATGACTCGAATCTGACGCAAGATTCCATGTTTGATGATGATTCGGACGATGATTCAGACGATCTGGAAATGTCGGTGTTTGATCATTTGGAAGAATTACGTCAACGGATTTTTTATTCGTTGGGTGCCGTAGTTATTTGTATTGCGGGTTGCTTCACTCAGGTAAAACCGATTGTCAAACTTTTGGAAGTTCCTGCGCAAGGCGTTAAATTTTTGCAACTGTCACCGGGCGAATTCTTTTTTGTCTCTATTAAAACAGCAGGCTATGCTGGCTTGACGCTTTCGGCCCCGTTTATTCTTTATCAAATTGTGGCCTATGTCACCCCCGGACTGACTCGAAAAGAAAAACGGTTTATTGCTCCGGTGATGTTTGGGTCGAGCTTTTTGTTTTTAGCTGGATTGGCGTTTTCATACTTTGCATTAATTCCTGCTGCCTTGAATTTCTTTGTTTCCTACGGCGAAGATGTGGTGGAGCAGGCTTGGTCAATTGATAAGTATTTTGAATTTGTTTTGTTGTTAATGTTTAGTACGGGGTTGGCGTTTCAGATTCCGATCGTTCAGGCGCTGTTGGGATTTTTGGGTGTGGTGTCCTCGAAACAAATGTTGTCGGCTTGGCGTTATGTTTTAGTCGGTGCGGCAGTGTTGGGTGCGGTGATTACGCCGTCTACGGATCCATTGACCCAGAGTTTGTTGGGTGGAGCGGTGTTGGCGCTATATATGGGCGGTGTAGTTTTGGTTAAGTTGCTTGGCAAATAATTCGTTCATCTGTCCTTTTTCATTGTCTGTCTAGGATGCTTGAACTTAGGTTATTGTTTGTTAAATAAGATGAAGGTGAATTTATGATTAGTGAGATTAGTTCACGTCCAAAGAACGTTCTGGGAACTGAGTTACGGTGTTGCTGTACTGCTCCTGTGACTGGGTTTTATCGAGATGGTTTTTGTCAAACGGGTCCGATGGATCATGGCAGTCATACGGTTTGTGCGCAGGTGACATCTGAATTTTTGGCCTTTTCAAAATCTCGCGGCAATGACTTGTCTACGGCGATTCCGGCCTATCAGTTTCCAGGGTTAAAGGCGGGCGATCGCTGGTGTCTTTGTGTTTCGAGATGGCAAGAAGCATTTTTAGCGGGAGTTGCGCCCTTGGTGATGCTAGAAGCTTGTCATGAGAAGGCTTTGGAAGTTGTGAATTTGGATGATTTGAAAGGATTTGCGATCGATAGTTGAGATTTTTGAGATGGACGTTAGGATTCACACTTACCAAATCAAGTATTGAGAGTTAATTGGACCTTAGCTGTACGATCGCCCATCTTCATTGCTATCCAGCCAATCTCTCAAATCATCTAAATTATTAAAATCCAACAAAGTCTCAGCTAAAATTCTGATCTCGGCGATCGGTAGTACTTGAATGCGATCAGTGAAATTATCAGGCAGAATTCCAACACAGCGGGTCAATTGGCGGAGAATGAGCGATCGTTGTCCTTCTTCTCGTCCTTCTTTTCGTCCTTCTTCTCGTCCTTCTTCTCTAGAGGTGTCCACAACATTATTCATATCACGGTAGTACTTAAGACTATTTTGGTAGCCATCTTGTTCAACGCGTGAAAAATTAGCAATCTCTGCGACTTCAAATAGTTGGCTAAAAATACTGTCTTGGAGCAGATCAGGCCGATCGGTTAATTCCGCTAAATGTTTAAGAAGAAAAAGCCACTTATCGCGATGACTTTCTAACTCATTGACAGATTTAGTGAATTTAGGCAATTCAATATAAATAAATTTGAGTTTTTCATAAAACACGTCGCAATGTTGATTTTTAAGTTCAACAACATGAACAATAGTCTCGTCATGCTTGTGATCATCAAAGACAAAATCTAAAATGCCCACGGTATAAACTGGACTTAGTTTAAAATTCCACTCACCTTTAAGCGCCTGTTCCTGAATCGGAAAGGTTGAATAATAAACGCTTCGGTCCTTGAAAAAATTCTGCTTTGCTTTCTGGATTTCTACAATGAACCGTTCACCATTTTGCGCTTGACAGTAAATATCAAAAATTGCTTTACGGTCAATTGGGGTGCTTCCTAAATTCTCATTATTTTTGAACGAGAGATCTTTGATTTGATGGTGAGGGGGGAGAAGTGTGTTGAGAAAATCGATCAACAAGTCTTTGTTTGGCTCAGTCCCGAAGACACGTTTAAAGCCAAAATCTGTGAGTAGACTGATGTATTTATCTTGGAGGTACATGGCGATCGATCGATAAATGCTTAGTCTTTACTATAGAACATGCTACTTCTAGCTGCCATTTGAGATATTCATCACCAATATTAGGATTGAACCGATTGCACAATTCCATCAACCAATCCTTCTAAGGTATATTCCGTCGCCTCCACATCCACGCGCCCAAATAATTCTTGGCAAGTTTTTGACGTTTGGGGACCGATCGACGCAATACAAATATTCTTTAAAATCGCATTCAAATCTGGCCCGATCGCCGATTGAACCAATTGATAAAAATGCTGCACTGTTTTGGAGCTAGCAAAGGTGACGATCGTAATCTGATCTGATTTTAAAGCGGCGATCGCTTTTGGGTCTGCCGTTGCAGGACAGCTAGATTGATAAGCGGCAACTTCATTCACTATTGCTCCGGCAGCAAGAAATGATTTGACTAATACGTCCCGTCCACCCGATTCGACGCGGGGAAAGAGAAGTTTTAAGCCTACGATCGAAGTTGGGAAATGGTCAATCAATGAATCTGCGACAAACTCAGGCGGCGTAAAGTCTGGCGTGAATCCGCGTGCTTTTAGAAATTTAGCGGTTTTCTTACCAACGACTGCAATTTTACAGTTTGCCAATGTTCGTAAGTCCTGGCCTTGTAAAATGAATCTGTTGAAGAAATAATCCACTGCATTAGCTGACGTTAAAACTAACCAATCATAAGCTTGAATCTCTGCGATCGCCTGATCTAATTCACCCCAATCTGACGGCGGAAAAATTTCTAAGGTTGGCATTTCGACTATTTTTGCTCCCTGTTCAATTAACAAGTTTGAAAATGTAGTAGATTGCTCCGTCGATCGGGTCACAAGAACAGTATGAGCGCTCAAAGGTTTAGTAATTAATAATGTTGAATTATCACTTAAATACAGGTCAGAAGAATCCAAGTTTGATGTTGCATTAGACAACAGGTCTGAGGAATCTTTTACTGTATTCAAGGGCAACAAAAACTCACGTAACCGCACAACTTCGCCGATGACAATAATGCAGGGTGACAATGATTCCCCTTTTGTAATCTGTATAATGCTTCCCAACATTCCCACCCAAACCCTCTGTTCTGGCTGACCCGCCCATCGAATAATCGCGATCGCTGTCTCTGTCGATCGGCCTTGATGTACCAATGCACTAACAATTTGAGGTAACGATCGTGCGCCCATTAAAATGACTAATGTATCCAAGGATGCGAATATTGCCCAATCAATCGTGTCTGGTTCATGGGCACTCAACACCGTGAAACTTCGACTTAATACAGCATCTGTTAAAGGAATACTTGCAAACAATGGAGCGGCTATTGCGGATGAAATTCCTGGAATTACTTCATAGTTAATGCCTGCATCTCTTAGCGCTTGAATTTCAGAGGTTGTCCGCCCAAAGATAAATGGATCGCCTGTTTTCAGCCGGATTACGCAAGCTTTACCAACACAAGCATTAACTAGAATCCGATCGATTTCTGGCTGTTTAAGACTAGGTTGGCCACCCCGTTTTCCAACATTAATCCGATCGCAACCTAACGGCAATAAATCCAATAGATCTTGGTCTATTAATGCGTCAAAAACAACGACATCTGCGCGCTTGAGCAATTCATAGCCCTTAACTGTCAAGTAATCAACAGTTCCACAGCCGCAACCCAGGAGATAGACAATAGACTCGATACCCTTTTCCATTTCAGTCCTAGGATGCTAGCCAATATGTTGAAGAGGGTGTTTGAAAAGTCTTTTCGTTAGTATCAAAAGACCCTCTTAATTTTCGGAACAGGGGGAGCCTCAACAGGTGGAACGGGGACAAGTGGCTGCGGGACGATCGGGTCTGGGTCGCGGACGGCTGGGGGAATATAGGGTTCTGGGTCGCGGGATGGGAGGGGTGTTTTAACAGGTGCAGGATCTGGCTTGTAGCGTTCAGGTGGCGCAACATTTTGTACAGGAGGGGCTGGTTCGTAGTTAGGACTACTGCTGTTTGAAGTGGGGTATGCTTCAGATTCCGATACCGAGTCACGACGTTTAGATGGTTTGGTTTCTTCAACTGCCCGATCGCGCCAGTCACTTTTCTCGGGTGTAGAGGGCACATTCTTCGAGTAGGAGTTGTTGGGAGTAACTTTTTTGGCTTTGATGGTGCCTTTACGATCGTCGAGATCCTTCGGCAGTTCAGCGAACTTTTCCTTGGGCATTCCCTTAATCACTTTCCGCATAAACTGGCCCCAAGTCGCTGCCGCTGTACCGCTGCTTCCGGCTGTCGGTGCGCTGTCGTCGTTGCCCAGCCACACGCCTGCAACCATTTGGGGAATGTAACCCACAAACCATAGATCTCTAGCTTGTTCTGAAGTTCCAGTTTTTCCAGCCACCGCCCGATCGGGCAAGGCCGCTGGCGATCCGGTGCCGTTATTGACCACGCTTTCCATCATCCAAGTCGTAATCGCCGCCGAGTCTGCATCCATCACCTGTTGCGACTCATATTTTGCTTTATAAATCTCTTTGCCTTTGTTATCGATAATACGAGTGATGGCATGAGATTTGGTGTGTTGACCTTTAGCGGCAAACATTCCGTAGCCACTGGTTAGTTCTAAAAGATTGACCTCATAGGCTCCCAGTGCCAGAGAATAGGTGTCCTGCATGGGAGATTCGATTCCCGCTCTCTTTGCAAGATCCATCACGGGTTCAAATCCTACATCTAGCAAAATTTTTACCGCAACGACATTAACGGATTTCGTTAGGGCCGATCGCATATCCAGCGTTGCACCAGAATATTGTCCCCCGTAGTTTTTAGGTTCATAACCATCCACAACGTAAGGCGCATCTAGATAGCCGCGATAAGGCGAAAACCCGGCAGCAATCCCTGCACCATAGACAAAAGCTTTGAATGTGGAACCGGGTTGACGTTGCGCTTGGGTTGCGCGGTTGAACTGACTTTCTTTGTAATAGTCGTAACCGCCCACCAAGGCCCGAATCTCACCATTACGAGGATCGATCGCCACTAATGCTGCCTGCTCAAATCCCTGACCCGGACCATCGAGCTTAATCGTCTCCTGAATAGCTTCTTCTGCTGCTTTTTGCCATTCAGGATTCAGGGTCGTCTCGACGGTCAAGCCACCATACTCTAAAATATCTTTGGAGACATATTTGGGAAGTTCTTGCTCGACATAAGACGTGAAATAAGGGCTATTGCTATAAAGATGTTTCGGAGTTTCAGGTTTTAGGGTAATAGCTTCCGATCGGGCTTTACTCGCTTCGCCAGAGGTAATAAAACCTTGATCTTCCATCCGCTCAAGGACAATGTTGCGACGAATTTTAGCAACCTCTGCATTCACAATGGGCGAATAATCACTCGGAGCTGGGGGCAATCCCGCAATCATCGCCGACTCACTCAAGGTCAACTCACTGACGGGTTTACTGAAATATACCCAAGCGGCATCGCCCACACCATACGCTTCAGAACCCAGATAAACCATGTTGAGATATTTTTCGAGGATCTGGTCTTTGCTGACTTCGCGCTCTAGCTTCTGAGCCAACATCGCCTCACGAATTTTGCGGATCAAGCTGTGATCTTGGTTCAAAAATACCATCCGAGCAAGTTGCTGGGTCAAGGTACTGCCGCCTTCAAGCATTTCCCCTTTGGAAACATTTCGTCCGATCGCCCGCATCAATCCCAAATAATCCACGCCTTGGTGCTGATAAAACCTACGATCTTCTGCGGCAATAAAAGCATTAATAACTTGCTTTGGCAGCTTGTCGAGGGGTAATTTGTCGCGAGTTGCAGGTCCAGTTTGCAAAATTGCCGTTCCGTCCATCGCCTTTACGGTCAGCGTCCCAGGACGAACAAATGCGCTAAAACTACTAATCTCCGGCAGTTCACTTTCAATTTTTCTATAGCCATAGGTCAAACCACCCAACCCAACCAACAAGAGAACTAATGATACTTGGTATCGCTTTTTCCTAAGCGGACGGGGAAATTTATTTTTGACCTGTTCCCACAAATTACCCGCGCCATATTTCAAGTCCGCCATCTTAGGCGATAAAATGCGCCCAGTTCGCCGCGATCGACGTACAGGAGGCTCTGTCTCATCGGGAGAGTCTGTGTTAGATGACTTATTGAAGCGGTTAAAGCCGAACTTGACCACGAGAGGATTCCTAATAGATAGCGATGCAAATAATTAAGCGTCGTAGCAGTTGCAATACTTGGAAGTATTAAGGAGAAAGGACGTTTTGTCAAAGTCCGCTAAAGAATTTAAAACTAAATAGATGGGGAGTGAGATCAGTTATTTAGGTCCGATCGCACTCTCTATTCCTTAAATTGTGGTCTAGATCACAGGCTTAGATAACAGAATGACCTAACGCAATTCCCGTCACCAACATGCCCAACACCAAAAACGGCTGCGCACTAGCCTGATATTTCACGTCGTTTTTAACGGGGTCACGGAGAAAATACATATCCTGAAAGGTAATTTGCGGAATGATAAACAGGATCAAAATTGTGGCGTATAAATTTTGGTGGGCGCTAACTAAATAGGCCGCCATCAACGCCTGAAATACGTCAATCATTAACACGCAAATCCACGATGCTTTCTGAATGCCAAACATCACAGGCAACGAGTCGAGACCCAAGGCCCGATCGCCTTCAACACTTTTAAAGTCGTTGACAATAGCAATTCCTAATCCCGCCAAACTGTAAAACAACGTCAGAATTACAATGGTCCAGTTCAACTGCCCAAACAACGCATGACCCGCCCACCACGGCAGCGCAATATAACTGGCACCGAGCGCATAATTCCCCAGCCAGCCATTTTGCTTCAACTTCAGCGGCGGTGCAGAGTAAATATAGGACACCAACGATCCGCCCAGCGACATTAATAACAGCGTCGGGAACGTATGCCCCGCCCACAAATCCAGCAATCCAGCAACCGCATTCCCCGCAAATAACAATACCCAAAACTGCGCTTGCACCTGTTTCAACGAAATCGCCCCGGATGGAATTGGGCGGTAGGGTTCGTTAATTGCGTCAATTTCCCGATCGTAATAGTCATTAATCGTCTGGGTATAGCCTGTCAAAAGCGGCCCAGACATCAGCATACAAGCCAAGGAAATCGCGACATTTTCAAAGGTCCAAGTGAAGCCGCCAGACGAAGCTGCACCACACAACACACCCCACATCAGCGGGATCCAGGTCACGGGTTTCATCAATTGTAGACGAATTTTCCAAATCGACGTTTCTTTCACATCAGCGCCTTTCATCCCCATCATTTGGCGGGCACGGGCCGATCGGTTATCTTTTTCCTCCGTCACCTCCTCCGTCACATCTGGCACATCCGTCACGTCTGGGATTTGGGGTTCTGGCTTTACGTCTGTCATAGGATTAATGAGTGAGTGGGTTTAGAACGAAATAATCAGGCAACCGTCTTGGAATTTAGCACCTGCCACAGGTAATCCGCTTAATCCGGCGGGTAAAAAGACGTTCCGCCGCTGGTCGCCTGCTTCGATCGTAATTTCAGGACCATACTGAGTCAATTTAACCTGTTTTTTGTCAAAACTAGGTAAAAACAATGTGACGGTGCGAGCGGCTTTATTGATCGTCACCGGACGCGGTGCATTGCTACTTTGAGTGAAGTCTGGCAAACTTGCGGCGATCGTATCCCATGAGCCTTGGGGAAGCTTAGTGATTCTCAATGGATTAAACTCATGATCTAAAGAAACTTCAGGATTCACCGTTGGATTCAAAATCACGCCGCCTACATTTAGCCCGACTTGTTGAGCGCTGCCCCACAAATATTGGGCCGTTGCTATGGAGATGGGGTCGCCTGTGGTGACTAGGTATGCGATCGTTTGATTGGGATCTGAAAGCTTATGAATCCCTTGATTGAGCAGCCCATCTAGATCGGCTGTCGGCTGGGCAAAATTATCAGCCAGTATGTTAATATTCATCACCGCAGCGGCAACAGGCGGAATAAATGGCGACAAGGTTTTGCCCAAATCCGAATCAATAAACACCTGTCGAAACCGTCGAACATACCAGCTCACAATTTCCGGCATCCCCAGCATACGCAAGATTTCAGGACTACTCGGGCTGTCGTAAACAATTACATCGTAGGCGTTGTCCCACTGGCGAAGCGCATTCAGGGCCATAGCACTATCCATCCCCGCCAGCACGCCTAATTCTTGGCCGTAGACATTTTTGAAAAACGGGGTCCGTAAATATTTCGACTCCAGCGTCTTCAGATCTTCCCAAGCCCGCTCTAGCAATACCGTCGTCTGCAATTGCACCACTTGGAGGTTAGGGGCGATCGTTGTTGGATCCGGCCCTGTCGTCACACCTAACGTCAACCCCAGCGCCGGACTAGCATCTTGAGAGACGAAGAGCACTCGCTTGCCTTGGGACGCTAGATGTTGGGCGGCAGCTATTGCAACTGTGGTGCAGCCCACGCCGCCTTTACCTAGAAATGTAAGAAGAAATGCCATAAAAAACACACTAAAAATATCAAAAATAAAATAAGGCAGTGAAATTCTCATCTCCTGCCCTAATCTAACGAATTTTAGAGTTCTAAAAATACTAGATCTCTGGACTGTAGACAAGTTAGTTCTAACTCGCTGTCTCTAATTCATCTTCAAAAAACCAAGTGGCATACTTGTCATCAAACTCGACCAAACGACCAAGCCCTTTGCCATCTACCATCTTGTAGCCAGACACTGTACCGACTTTTCCAAGCTTTTCAATCACTTGTTGAGGAACGCGATCGCGCAGACGACGAACCCGTACCTTCTCTCCAATTTCCATTGTTACAACACAGATACAGACCACTTAAATTTTAACAGAAGTTGATCCGATCGATTGCATTAGGAAAATAGGTGATTGTGCGGTCTAGACATCCGCCATGGGAGCGATCGGTCATCCTCGTCGTGCTATCTCTGACCGAAGTGATAGAATTACTAAGCTTTGAGGGCCATACAGCAGATTTAATTTGTCCTGAATTCCTCAAGGCACAACTTGCCCAATTCTCGTCGTAATTGTCGCCCTACGCCATGTTTAAAGCCCTCTTCGGTGATCCAAACGCACGTAAAGTTAAGAAATTTCTGCCGATCGTTTCGGATATTAATGCGTTTGAAGAAGACATTTTAAAACTCTCTGACGACGAATTGAGAGGCAAGACCTCCGAGTTTCGCAGCCAGCTCGATAAGGTGCGTAATGACAATGAGATGAACAATTTGCTTTCGGACTTACTGCCCGAAGCCTACGCTGTTGTTCGTGAAGCTGCACAGCGGGTCTTGGGGATGCGTCATTTTGACGTGCAAATGTTAGGTGGAATTGTTCTGCACTCAGGTCAGATTGCTGAGATGAAGACTGGGGAAGGAAAAACCTTAGTAGCAACTTTACCGTCCTATTTAAATGCGATCGC
>JANXNM010000273.1 GCA_025354065.1 Synechococcales cyanobacterium 340R_concoct_173_sub
GAACACCCGCTCAACGCCGACATTCTGGAATACTCGACGAACAGTAATGTTCTGAGTAACACCAGCACTGCGTTTAGCAATGACAACGCCTTCATAGGGCTGAGTCCGTTCTTTTTCTCCTTCGCGAATCTTCACGCCGACACGCACGGTGTCGCCCACATGAACAACGGGAAGATCACTCTTCATTTGTTCCGCTTCAATTGAGCGGATGATTTCCTGCGCTTTCATAGAGGGAGGCCAAAAACTCACAATTGTTAAATATAGCGTATAAAGTGGAAATCGTCTATCTGTTTTAAAAGATAATTTGGTATGTCTCAGAACGATCGATCGTACTTGCGATATCGTCAACTTCTTCCAATTCAGGCTAAGTTTAGAACAAGGCTCAATTCCAGTCCACATCTCTAAGTTGCACGACCTCCATGAACATTTTCAGTAATCTTCTTCCCGCGCCCCTGCTCCGTAAGCGCCGAGGTGGGATGGTCAAAACCTCTGATGAAATCGCCATCATGCGTCAGTCTTGTCGGATTGTCGCAACGGTGCTGAAGGAGGTTGGGCAATTGGTGGAGCCGGGAATGACCACCGCTGATTTGGATGCGTTCGCTGAAAAACGGATTCGGGGGTTTGGTGCAACGCCAAGTTTTAAGGGCTATCACGGATTTCCGGCATCCCTCTGTACCTCTGTTAATCATGAAGTGGTGCATGGTATTCCGAGCCGGAAGAAAATTTTACGATCGGGAGATGTCCTGAAATTAGATACGGGTGCTTACTTTCAAGGATTTCATGGCGACTCCTGTATCACCGTTGTTGTGGGTGGTGACGCTCCGGCCAAAACGGCTCATTTAATTAAAGTTGCCGAACAAGCTTTATATAAGTCTATCGAACAGGTCCGCGCTGGAGCCTATCTATTGGATATGGCGATCGCAGTGCAGACCTACGTGGAAGAAAATGGCTATAGTGTGGTCGAAGAATATACGGGCCATGGAGTAGGACGGAATCTTCATGAGGAGCCACATGTCTTTAATTTCCGAACTAATGAAATTCCCAACGTAAAACTGAAGGCGGGCATGACCTTGGCGATCGAGCCTATTGTGAATGCAGGATCCAATGCCACACGAATTTTGGCCGATCGCTGGACGGTGGTGACGATGGATACAAAATTATCGGCTCAGTTTGAACACACGGTCCTAGTGACGGAGACGGGATCGGAAATTTTGACCGATCGCTCTCTCCTTTAGACTAGTAGAGGGAACTCACTCGTTTCCCCTCATCCTCAACCCCTGCCTTGGTCTATACACTCTTTTAAAACAGTCTTTTCTACGACGATAATGTTCAAAAATACTCTTGGACTTCCGGATCCGCTACATGACTATATTCTGGATAATTCTTTAAAAGAGTTGCCTATCTTAGCGGAACTTCGACAGGAAACCGAACATCATAAACAAGCCCGAATGCAAATTTCTCCTGATCAGGGGCAATTAATTGCACTCCTAATTCGTCTGATGTCTGCACGGCGCGTGTTGGAAATTGGCGTATTTACCGGATATAGCTCCCTAACGATGGCCTTGGCCTTACCGACTGATGGGGTTCTGGTGGCCTGTGATATCAGTGAGGAATATACTGCAATAGCGAAGCGTTATTGGCGGCAGGCTGGCGTTCAAAGCAAAATCGACCTCCGCATAGCGCCAGCTCTAGAGACATTGGATTCACTTCTGGAATCTGGACAAGCGGAAACTTTTGATTTTGCTTTTGTTGATGCAGATAAGGCCAATTATGCCAATTATTACGATCGTGCCCTTAAATTATTGCGTCCGGGTGGACTGATGGCTATTGACAATGTTTTGTGGTCTGGACGAGTCGCTGATATCCAATCCACCGATAAAATTGTCCAGACAATGCGGATATTCAATCAGAAAGTAGCTCGGGACAATCGGGTCCAAGTCAGTCTTCTTCCCTTGGGTGACGGTATTACGCTCGCCTTGAAGAAATCTTAGATCAAGGCTTCAGAGGCTTTTAAATCACGATGGCGATCGAGAAACGCTTCAAAATCTGGCGCAAAGATTCCATGGCCCAAGGTTGAATTGGATGATGGAGACGCTAAAGAACACTTAATTCGACGGTCTAGTTCAAGCTTGGCATTATGTTCCAGTCCGAGAAAGGTAATATCTTTGCCAGAAGTCTGCGATCGAACCATAGATTGAGCCAACAAATTAAGCCCATCACTATCGACTGTTCCAACCCAGAGTAAATCAACAATCACTGCCCTGGCATGGGGCAAAGCTTGTTCTAGAGATTGCTGGAAGGTCTGGCCAGCGGATCCAGTAAGACTCTCTGGTTGCAAAATTATAGTATTAGACGTGACAGGTTCCTGGGAAATGAGCATAGATACTTTAATTTAGCGGAGAACACAGCCTCATGGATAAACATAACAGACTTGAAAATCAGAAAACCTAGAGGTGTCGATTATTAAATCAACGAATCTATAAAATAGTCCGATCGAATTTAAGTTTTAACCTCAAAACTCAACAGCAGCCCTAAGCTTAAACAAATCAAAAATCGCGACGAGGCGTATCTCTAAAATTTATAAAGTCTTAATAGATGATATTTTTTGTTTAAGCCAAATTGCTGAAGAAATTGGACTGAATTTCGCCTCCATCAAGGGGTAAGACGACCTGGGGTAAAGTGACGCAAAATATCGGTAAAGTTTAGTCTAACCCTAGTTTTGGATTGAGTTTACTTTACGAATTGCCATAACATGACTAAACTCTAAGATTCATAGATATTACATTTTTTCACTTTTGCGATCGCTTTAAGGGTGTTGCAGCTTTTAATTTATACCGATCAAAATTTATATTCCACGTATATATTTTGCGATAGTCCCCCTCATCCCTAAAGATAGGAAAACAAGCGTGACCCCTCCCGTTGATTCCTCAGTCCTCTCGGCTCAGCCGACAGAACATATTAATTCCTCAGATTTCGGTTCACTCGATCGCCAGATGATTGCAATTCTAGACTTTGGATCACAGTATTCTGAGTTGATTGCACGGCGAATCCGGGAAACGGAAGTGTATTCTGAAGTCCTTTCCTATCGGACAACTGCCGATCAACTTCGCAAGCTTAATCCTAAAGGTATTATTCTTTCAGGTGGTCCTAGTTCGGTTTACGACGATCGTGCGCCCCTTTGTGACCCTGAAATATGGAATCTAGGGATTCCGGTGATCGGGGTTTGTTACGGGATGCAACTTATGGTTCAGCAGTTGGGTGGCTTAGTTGAGCGTGCTGAACGGGGTGAGTATGGAAAAGCAAATCTTCTGGTTAATAGCACATCTAAATTGCTTGAGGCTGTGCCCGATAGCTCTGTCATGTGGATGAGTCATGGCGATTCGGTCGTGAAAATGCCAGATGGTTTTGAGCTACTAGCCCATACCGACAATACTCCCTGTGCTGCGATCGCGGACACGACTCGAAACTTCTACGGGGTACAGTTTCATCCAGAAGTGGTTCATTCCCAAAGTGGCCAGATCCTAATTCGTAACTTTGTCTATCAAGTTTGTGGATGTAAGCCAACTTGGACGACGGAAGCGTTTGTGGAGCAGGCCATTCGCGAGGTAAAAGAACGAGTTGGTGATAAGCAAGTACTTCTGGCATTATCCGGCGGGGTTGATTCTTCGACGTTGGCATTCTTATTACATCGGGCGATCGGCGATAAGCTGACCTGCATGTTTATCGACCAAGGTTTCATGCGTAAAGGTGAGCCGGAGCGTTTAGTTAAACTTTTCGATGAACAGTTCCATATTCCTGTGGTCCATGTGCAAGCCCGCGATCGGTTTCTAAGTGTTGTAAAAGGAATTAGTGATCCCGAAGAAAAACGCAAAAAAATCGGCCATGAGTTTATCCGCGTATTCGAGTCAGAGTCGAAACGCCTAGGTCCATTTGACTACTTGGCTCAAGGAACTCTT
>JANXNM010000330.1 GCA_025354065.1 Synechococcales cyanobacterium 340R_concoct_173_sub
ATGTAGGACAAGATTGGGAGAAATGCAACAATTTCAAATCTTGTCTACAATGAGCGTCAAGTCATTCCATCCTTTCCCCACTGCCCACTTCAAGCGTAAGGACAATTCCATGTTACCCGAAGAATCTATTCCAACACCGAAAAAGACTAAACCCCGAAGTTTTCCTATTCCGCCTGTAGAGGACGATCGCCTCGAAGTCATCGTTCAACCGCAATGGAAAGCGCGAAGAGCGAGTTATGACTCTGTATCAGATCGCCTTGCTGAAGGTGCGGATATTGATTTGCTGATTGAACAGGGTTATTTCGACGAATAAGGCTCATTTACCCGTACCCTCACGGCGATCGTAATGAACATCATTCAAATAGACCTCAAAACCGAGAAGGTTCTTCAACAGACCAACCCGGAAACTTTGGTAATAGAACCAAAACTGAAATCAGTAGAACATTCCTATCTCGAAACTTGGTTGAACCATCATGGATTGAATGATGCCCAGTTTTACGTTGCCGATTTTTATGACGGTGTTGTGGACCAAGACCGTCAGCGATTGGAAGAAGATGGAAAGATTCTCGTATTCACCAACGGGAAGAGGGGCTATTTCACCGATCGTGATACTGCCAAATTAATGACAGAAGGCGATCGCTCAATTTATGCCACGAATGATCATTCTGCTCATTATGGCGTTGCTTATGGGAGTTTGATTGCTTCGGATGGAATTGCTTCCACATTGCGATCGGATTGTAAAATCTTAGTTGTAGATGATGAGAGGCGATCGGCTGGCATTGAGGTTGAAGACCTAGACCATTTGTTGAACAAGATGGGCGATGGGACGATGCTAGTCTCGGATGCCGTCATGCGATCGCTCCTGACAGAGGAAGATACCAATCTTGCCCCCCACAATCTTGTAACGCAGTTTAGAGCGGCATCACTAGACTTTCCAGGCATTGCGAAAGGGACGTTAACTTATAGTCAATGGTGTGACTATTTAGGTGTGGATGCGATCGTCTCTCGTAGTGATATCAAAGGCGATGATGGTCGGTTTTCAACGATCGGCATTCATGAAGTTGAAACCTTTTGGATTAATCGCAAAGCTGATGCAGAGTATGGATTGCAATCCGTGGGACCGCAGGTGAAGGGCTGTATTCCAGAAGCAACGTTGCAGGAATTCAATCCGATGATGAAGGCGAAGGCGGAACAGTTGGCAGCGATCGCAACAGACCACATTGCCTTAATGAAGTACTATGTCGAGAAGAAACGAGATGAAGTGTCGCCTGAAGGGGAATCTTTAGAAGAGAATCCCGATCGTCCAAAGACTGATTGGCTTAAGGAATTAGCCGCCGCAGACCAGCATGGACAGTTAGCCGGATTTAAACGTGTCAATACAGAATTAGAACGGTTTCTCAAGGGAGAACGAAAGGATTTGGCATTGCGGGGAATTGAAGTGCCCAGTGCGACAGCACAACATCACTCAGCCCTCAAACCTTGGGAGATTGCGAATCGAAATTTACCCCAGGGGGCGATCGTGGCTTATTACCGATCGCCCTTCCCAAACGTCGGTGCAGCGGCGATCGCGATTAACAATATCCGATCGTTGCGATGGAACGATCCAGAGAGTTATGACAAGCAAGGGGTTATCTTTTTGAACCCCTGGACTGCGAAGAATATTGCCATTACTGATTTTGATGGCGATCGTAATGGTTGTTTTGTGGGGTTC
>JANXNM010000354.1 GCA_025354065.1 Synechococcales cyanobacterium 340R_concoct_173_sub
AAAGTTCCTAGCTCTTGCTCAAGCACCTCAAACCGCATAATCGTGCGGCCCTCTACAGGGGTTTCTTTGTTTCTGTCAACAAAGCTACAAATATTGTCAAACAACGCTTCTGGCGACTCCATCACGAAGTACTCGTTGCCCGTATTAACGTTCTGTGTAATACAAGTCAGGCTAAGTCCGAGTTCATTCTCGTCAATACCGAACATGCAGTTAGCGGTACTTTCCCGGTGAATAGTCAGGCTCACACCTGGAACCCTTGGGTCAGACGATGCGGTTACGTCGGATTCCCCGTATTTTTGCCGTAAAGACGGTAAAAGTTTAGTACGGAATAGCTGAACAAAATTCATAAAGGTGCCTTATTGTTTAGAGAATTTGTGCCTTAATAGGAGTTTTTACATCCTATCCATTCAAACTAGATTTACTTGTCACCATCAGCGAAAGACGTATATATGCCTCCACTAGCGTCGGTTGCTGCTGCGTAGCGATAGCGCCCACGAATCCCCTTTAGAGTGATAAGAGTCCCGGCGGGTATGCCTGCATAAATCTCTTTGAAAATGAACGCTGAAGCGCGTTGAACTACTTCAGCCTTAGTAGTACCAGGTCCGTCTAATTGGCCTAAGGCTGTTCGAGCGTCGGCGGGAACTTTACCGTAAGCTTCCGCTTGCTGGTTCCACTGATAGGTTACGGATGGCGTGAGCTTTACGTTCAAGATCTTTGACCCGGCAAGAGACGTATTAGTTACAGATGACTGGATAGTACGGACTGGGAAAGAAGAACCTGATACAACTTCCCAACCCGCTGTCTTTTTCGCATCAACTGAAGCTACTGCGGCGGCCTCGTATTCGTATCCAATACCCGCCTTCTTCTTACGCATATAAATCTTTTTAAGGTTGTTTGCCCCAAAAACGATGGATGCTGACGGTGCTCCGACGATCGAAGAAATCAGCCGCTGACCCGCACTCGCATCCGGTTCTCCCTTGCCCGTGTATCCTGCATCGACTGTACTGTTAGGTACGTCTACGCTAGTCTTTTTCCCTTTTGCCATTGAATCCTCGAAAGTTCTTGATTCCCCTCACTGTAACAGCCCTAAACCCGTCGCTAGCTAAGCACGGCCTATTATAGAGATGGGATTTTTTTCAAGCTATTACAAGTCGTTCTAAGGGGTATTCCGAGATGATTTTAAACGAGCTGAATCCGCTAGCGAGCTTT
>JANXNM010000358.1 GCA_025354065.1 Synechococcales cyanobacterium 340R_concoct_173_sub
CCCCGCCTCGCCATTGATGCCCCGCACGAGAACGCGATCGTACCTGCCCCGCCGCACCGGAATATCAATCACCCATTCAAAATAATCAATAGCCCAAACCTCATGGGATTCAAACTTGTACCCCAAAATCTCAAACCAATCCCGCATCTGCCCCGCCAACGTCGCTGCCCGACAGGTTGCCGAAGGCAAGGCCTCAGGATTCCCACCTGTATTTCCCCCAGCGATCGCCCCCTGTTCAACCTGCGCCGCCAATTGTTCAAACCGTCGATCGATCGTCCGTTCAATCTTTTGCAACTGAAGTCCGACCCAAGCTGGACCTGTTGTGGGGGTTGATTATAACTTCCTTCCCCCATTGCCGATTCCAATTGGCACATTTAATCAACAGCAGATATCAATAGCGATGGTAAGACTGATCTGATTTGGCGGAACTATCAAACGGGTCAAAAGACTGTGTTCTACCTTGATGACAAGAAGTTCTTAGTCAACTCCAACACTCCGATTGTTCAAGGGCAAGATTGGGATAACTTGCCTATTGTTCAAGCGACCTCTTGGAAAATAGGTGACTTTGAGGTGGTTTAAGCTGGATTATTGACTTCTTATCCCTAAATTTACCGATCGCAGTCTCGTCCTCGGATCAGATTGCGATCGGTTTTGTATAATTCCACAAGAAAAAATTGTGAAGCCCCTGACATTTATTCTGAAAGAAAGGAAGTGTAGAAGACTGTATTAACATTACTATTTGTGACGATCGATTTTGCGGGGATGTCGTCTAAACACAGCTTTTGAGAGATCCGATCGCAGAAATTCCCCACCATTAGCACTAGTCACCTTGTCTGAATTGATGAACCAGAAATTACTATTTCCGCTGTGAAAGAGATTTTTTTAAGGCTTATCCCTTGACCCCACTCGCCGCATCACTCGGCACAATGTATCGCTGCATTGCAATAAAAAATGCCAAAATCGGGGCAATAGATAACACAGACCCAGCCGCCACCACCCGCCAATCCGTATCGCTCAAACCCGTCAGCCGTGCCACCCCCAACGGCAACGTCGCCATTTCGGGTTTATTGGTGATAATCAATGGCCATAGAAAATCACTCCACGAACCAATAAATACAAAAATCGCCAAGGTCACAAGCGCAGGCCGTACCGCTGGCAACATCACACTCCACCAAATGCCCACCTCCGAACAGCCATCTATTCGAGCCGCTTCCTCAAGCTCTTTCGGCACCGATTGAAACGCTTGCCGCATTAGAAATATGCCAAATGCCGATGCGATCGCCGGAAAAATCATCCCCAGGTAGGTATTCTGCAATCGCAACTGCACCGAAATAATAAACAGGGGAATCATCACAATCTGAAATGGAATCAAGATTGTCGCCACGACGGTTGAAAAAATAAAATCACGCCCCTTAAATTTTAATCTTGCCAAAGGGTAAGCCGCCAACGACGACGACAAAACATTCAACCCAACGGTCAAAAGCGAAACGATGAGGCTGTTAAAGAAATAACGGCTAAAGGGATTTCGCGGATCTGAGTTCCAAGCTTTAACAAAATTCTCAAGGGTTGGGTGCGACGGAATGAACTGAGGTGGGAACTGGAAGAGATTCTCGCCCTGGGACTTAAGCGCAGTACTCACCAGCCACAGTAACGGCAACAGCATAAAAAATGCGATCGTACTTAAGAGCAAGTACATACCCATCAGTTTCCATCCCGTATGTCGCTGAAGTCTCTGAAGATTTGCTGAAGCCATAGTCCGCGCCACCAAGACAGAAGTAAACCAAATTTAATCCTACGCTAAAGGAGTCCGTTCAGAGACGTGGAACTTTTAACTAAGGGCGATCGTCTAACAACTGATAATTGAGGGGTTGACTAGAATTCTCAATCACCACTTGATGGTCATAAATATAGTCAGGATTGGCACCTTACTCCGCTAGTTGATTCGCACAATTGTCTTAAAATATAGCGATATTTAATAAGCACTTCACTCAACACATTCCCTAACCACTGGATCCAAATTCTATGCGTTTTCCTTCTCGCTTATTCCGTAAAACCTCCGCGCTATCTGTCATGGTCGTCATGGGCGCATTGTCCGTCGCTGTAACCCCGCAAATCGCGACCGCCGGAGGATGCGACGGGCTGAACCTATTTAGCGGTGTAGAGCGTAAGGATCAACTTACCTGTCGTCTCGACTTCGGCGGAAACTCAGGCGCAACCGATCGGTATCGGCTTCGTTTAGATAAGAAAAAAATGAAGTATGCGGTCTCTGAATTCACAATTGATTACTCTGATCATTTCAACGGATCCTTCGACACAAAAAATGTTGAAATAATTGTTAACGGAAAAAATGTCAAAGTTCAGGAAGTAATTTGGGAAGAAGAAAATCATTTTCTAAAGGTGATTCCTGTCGAGCCGATTCCTGCTGGAACTGCTGTAGAAATGCACTTCTCGAACGTCCGTAACCCTAGAAACAACGGCATGTTTTACTTCAACTGCCGGGTCCAAACTCCCGGCGACGTTCCGCTACTTCGAGATTTAGGAACCTGGATTGTTGAAATTAGTTAGGGTTTCAGAGTACAGTAATGAGCCGTGACTTTTTTTTGTGGTCGGATAGTCTGACCCAGGTTTGGAGTAAGTTTTATGAAGCGTACATTGGAAGGAACTCGCCGCAAGCGCAGACGGGTTTCTGGATTTAGAGTTCGGATGCGGACGGCTAATGGTCGTCGTGTCATTAAGGCACGGCGCGCTAAAGGGCGGGCTAACGTGTCGGTTGCATAGGAACTGGGACGGTCAATTTTGGGACTCCCAAAGGCGAATCGACTCAAGCAACGGCAAGATTTCGATCGGGTTTATCAATCTGGAAAACGACGACGGGCGACGGGATTACATCTGGTCGTCTTGAGAACTTCTCTGGTGGTAGACTTTTCAGAAGTCTTGCCTATTCAAGTTGGCATTTCGATTAGCAAGAAAGTTAGCAAGCGAGCAGTTGTCCGCAATCGGATTAAGCGTCAGCTCAAAGCGATCGTCCGACAGCTATTGCCTCGCCTAGAGTCAGGTCTCCGAATGGTAATTTTGGTCCGTTCGGAAGCCCTCACTTATGAGTATGGCGAATTTCTGCAAGAATTAGAACAACTGTTAGTGAAAGCTGAGGTTATCAATGGCGATCAATGAAGAAGTCTTCTATGAGGGTGGTCCCCACAAAGGTGATGTAATTACCAATTGTCTGTTGGCGTTTACAGTAGTTTGTCTACCGTTGACGATTGGTGCGATTGTTCGAGCCATTTGGTTACGCTATCGCATCACTAACCGTCGCATTACCGTTGAAGGTGGATGGATGGGCCGTGAACGTTCTGATGTGGTTTACCGTGAAATCGAGAGTGTTGCTACTGTTCCTCGGGGCTTGGGTCTTTGGGGCGACATGGTATTGACGCTGACCGATGGTAGCCGCTTAGAAATGCGATCGGTGCCAAAATTCCGCGAACTTGAAGACTATGTGAACGAGCGAATTGCTGAAAAAAAGCAGCCCGCAAGTAATAGTAAAAAATCAGGTTCTAAGTAAAGTGAAATCCTGAGACAACACCCGCCATTCGCGTTCACCATTAAACGTGGACCTAAAACTGGATTAGTGTAGTTTCCGTTTCCTAGATTTTGTAGATTAGCTCTTTTGTAAATAAGCTTAGTAGGCTCATGGACTTCGGTATTGGTTTTCTCTCAAACAATGTAATGTTGCGCTTCATAGACTTCTTCTATGGAGTGGTGCCGAGTTATGGGTTGGCGATCGT
>JANXNM010000359.1 GCA_025354065.1 Synechococcales cyanobacterium 340R_concoct_173_sub
AGAGCAGTTTCGTAGCTCTCGATCGCTTCGACATAGCGTTTTAAGTGCGTCAGTGACAACGCCCGGTTATACCAAGCTGGAGCATAATCTGGCCGAAGTTTGAGACCCGATTCATAGCTCTCGATCGCAGCTTCGTAGGCACGTAACTTCATCAGGGCATTTCCTCGGTTATACCAAGTTTTATGGACATGGCGGTTGAGTTGGAGGGCGCGATCGTAGCTGATGATAGCTTCTTCGTAATGTTCGATGGCAGCATAGGCCATACCGAGATTATTCCAGGCTGGAGAGTAATCTTCACGGATGGCGATGACTTCTTTAAATGAGACGATCGCATCATTAATTTGACGGGTTTTCATCAATGCTTTGCCACGTTCATACCACACCACATACCAGTTCGGCTGGTGGTTAATTGTGTAGTTAAATGCAACGATCGCCTCAGCAAATAACCCAGACTGGGCAAGCTTTCGGCCTCGTTCAAAAAAAGTTTTCGCCCCAACCTCGTGAGTCATACTTGCCTTAAATCGTTAATGTCTAGGATGAAATACGCCAAGATGAGTAACAATTCTGAATAACGCCTAAAAAAAGTAAAATATGAGAATTTAGGTATCAATTAATTAAGATTATAAATTTTCTTTATTGATTATTTAGATTTTATGGATTGAAATTGATGATTTCATCCTTTAGTTATGGATCAACAGCCAAGACTTTATACTTTCATACTATGATTTTGGATGGCTTTCTTTATAGTTAGCGGGTTGCAATACTGACTCTGTGTAGTCGGGCGCGATCGGGCATAGGCGCGCTATGTCTAGTACGATCGAAGCCCATCCAAAATCAGCATTCCAATCAGACTGATTTTTAGACTAGAGTATTTTCTCAACACCACACTTAATTCTCAGAAATCACTAGAAATCATTATGGGCAGCACCTTCGGACAAGCATTTCGGGTTACGACATTTGGGGAATCCCATGGGGGCGGTGTAGGTGTGGTGATTGATGGCTGTCCACCGCAGGTTGTGGTATCTCGCGAGGCGATTCAGTTTGAACTCGATCGTCGTCGCCCCGGCCAAAGCAAAATTACAACGCCGCGTAATGAAGCGGATCAATGCGAAATCTTATCGGGAATGCTTGATGGTGTGACCTTGGGAACTCCTATTGCGATTATGGTGCGCAACAAGGATCAGCGATCGCAGGACTATGGCGACATGGAGCAAAAATATCGACCTTCCCACGCAGATGCGACTTATGACGCAAAGTATGGCATTAGGGCCGTGGCGGGCGGCGGGCGATCGTCAGCGCGGGAAACAATTGGCCGAGTGGCGGCGGGGGCGATCGCTAAACAAATTCTTAAAGATTTTGCGAATACTGAAGTGATTGCCTACGTGAAGCGGATCAAGGATTTGGATAGTCATGTGGATCCGGCGACGGTGACTATGGAGCAAGTAGAGAGCAATATTGTCCGATGTCCTGATGGGGAAGCTGCCGATCGGATGGTGGATTTGATTCAGCAGATGTCGAAGGAAGGGGATTCGATTGGTGGCGTGGTGGAATGCGTGGTGCGGAACTGCCCGATCGGGTTGGGGGAGCCTGTGTTTGATAAATTAGAGGCGGATTTGGCGAAGGCCGTGATGTCATTACCTGCGACAAAGGGGTTTGAGATTGGGTCGGGGTTTGCGGGAACATTGCTGCGGGGCAGTGAGCATAATGACGAGTTTTATATGGAGGGCGATCGGGTCAGGACCGTGACGAACCGATCGGGCGGCATTCAAGGTGGGATTTCTAATGGCGAATATATTACATTGCGAATTGCATTTAAG
>JANXNM010000368.1 GCA_025354065.1 Synechococcales cyanobacterium 340R_concoct_173_sub
AATGCAGAAATGGTAATCACGAGATTCTTGATTTCCCCATGCACCTGTTGGGTAATCTGCAATCTGTCCAGTAATCGCCTTTGCTTTGTTCGTAATGTCTAAAATTTCTGGACTCACCTGTTTACAAAACAAAACCTTCGCACCTTGAGGAGTCCACAACCGCAATGCAATATCGCTGACTTGTTTGCTCATGGCTTGACCCAGAATGGCTCGAAAATCACTTTCCATCGCACTCGCATCGGCAATAATATCTGCCGTCCCAAGCAGCTTGCGGGCGATCATTTGTAATTGAGGTACGCGCCATTCAGTCCCGACCCCGCGACAGTCACATTGAAATTGATTTTCACAGGCATTCAGAACTTTTTCCAATGCATTCAAATCAGAACTATCGTTTTGGCCGTCGGTTAGCAACAATGCTTGCGCGATCGCACCTGGCATAAGTTTGAATTGTTGCAATGCTAGGTTAAGCCAAGTGGAAATGGCCGTGCTGCGATTGGCTGTGACGGTTCGGAGTGCCGCCAGTGCCGTGCTTTTGGCGCTGTCAGTCGCTAAGGTGAGGCCCGATAGTAAGGTAGCTTGGCTAGATCCCGTTACAATAAAGAAATGAGCATCGGGGGGCAGAAGTTCAATCACTTTCGCGATCGCCTGTTTGGCCGATTGAATTTTAACTCCTTCCATAGAACCAGAAGTATCACAAATAATACCAAATACCCGAGGTGCACCCGAAGCGACCAATGCGCCCGGTGCGACCGTTTGACCCCCTGATTCTACATCGGTTGTGATCGTCATGATGGCATTGACTTCTCGACTTCCTTCGGGCAAGTAAGCATTTTGATAGACTTGAGCGGTGAATTGAGTGGTCATAGTAGTTGAGGAATGGGGTGAGTTAATTGGTTTTTAATACTTCTGTCTTTAGTTCTAGAAGCGCTATTGTAATGTTGTCTTGTCCGCCACATCGGAGCGCAAATTCAACGCCCTGACGAACCATCACTACGGCTTCTGTTCCGGGTGGATGGTGTAAGGCTTGATAGAATTCTGGCACGCTGCTCGCATAATTCCAGAGTCCATCACTACACAAAACCAATCGTCCCGGCACGTCCAAATCGATCGTGACTACACTGGGAACAACATCCTCCGCATCAAACCCCAACCACCGAGTAATCGCATGGGCCTGAGGCGATCGTTCAGCCTCTTGCCGAGACAGTTGACCCGTTGCCACCACATCTTCACACCATGAGTGATCTTGGGTGAGTTGGCACGATGTTTCTGGTGTTGAACCCAGCCAATACGCTCGACTATCGCCCAGCCATGCGATCGTGGCT
>JANXNM010000422.1 GCA_025354065.1 Synechococcales cyanobacterium 340R_concoct_173_sub
CGTCAAGGCGTTTCATTTTTGATTATTGAACATAATATGGATGTAATTATGGGGCTATGCGATCGGGTTTGGGTATTGGCAGAAGGTCGAAATTTGGCCGTGGGAACTCCCGAAGAAATTCAGACTAACGATAAAGTTTTGGAAGCATATTTGGGTGCATGAAGTTAGATTTAAGATGCACAAAATTCAATCTCTAGAACTTACTTAAATCAGCCAAGAGTCCGATTGCCGATTTCTCTAGAGCCACAACATATCCTTCTAATGTTAAAACTACGTTCTCCTCGATCGCCTTTCCCCCCGACCCAAAGCAAGCCTTCAAACTCATATCGCAATCTAACATTGGTAGTACATGTTGCTTAATTGTCTCAAATCCCTGTTGACGTATTAGCAGTAGAATAACTTGCTCGAAACAAATTACCCGACCCCACAGCCTCTCTGCAACTTCACCTAGTTCAACCTGGGTGGTCAAAGTCTGCAAACAACGCTTATCGCCCGTCATTAATATAAAGGGGGAAACCTCCCGTGTTGCTGCCACTAACGTCGCCTCCCCCACATCCAAGATCGGTTCCAAAACAGAAAAATCAGGACTAGTTACTGGATTTACTCTCACACAGCCTTTAACAAAATCAATCGCCCGTTCCCGAATCACTTCTGAATACTTCTTTGACACTGTAGAATTTTTCTGAAACACATATCGTGCTGTCCCAAGAACTCGCAAATTTTCAGGACTGGTTTTTAGGACTTCGATCGTAGCATCCAACAAATCGAACGCGGACAGCTTCAGGATAATATCATTGTCCAAAAAATAAATCACAGACAAAGCCATCCTCTAACCACGTTCCAAACCCAGTGCTAACTCTAAATACTCCTGATAATCATTACCTAAACTATCCCAATCTAAGTTCGTCAATAGACGACGATTAATCTGCTGTGGTGCATTAACGTTTGGTTCCAGCAACTTCAATGCGGCATTTGTCGATCCCCAATGATTCTTATACCAGCCATAATTTAGTACTACAACTCCCGGTGAAACTCGATCGCACAACCCCATTCGCCCTGCATAATCCGCTAAATTCTGAGCTGTATAGTTTTGTGACCTATAGTAATTCCGATCGGGTTGTCCCAACAATAATTCAGTCGCTACTTCATTTGCCTCAATTTCCTCATCATCCTTACTTTCCAAGTCTACGATCTCGTTGGTTACCTTTTCGTCAACCAATAGCGATTCTGCCACTAAACTGAGATGCCCTTTGAGAATATGACCTAATTCATGGGCTGCAATAAATAACAAACGAGATGGCGAAGAAGCATTTAGGCTCAGAACAATCACTGGACGTTGATGGAAACAAGCAGCCATCCCCTGAAATTTTTTAAGCCCTTTCGCTTGTGGGAAATTATCGAAATGAATCACAGGAATCCCACGACTCCAGCAAAAATCGACAAACCCTTCTAAATCAACAAACTGATGAGAGCCTAAAATTTCCTCACGAATTTCCGCCACACTTAAATTCTCGATCGGCTGATAGGGCGATTTACAAGCAGAAGCAACAATTTTCGCAACTTTAGCGGCAATCGCACTGGGTACAGGAAGACTTTGCGGATCGGTGCCATTCTGAAGCTTGTACTTAGGCTGACTGGTTGATACAAACTGAGGCCGATCGTCTTCATTAAGGAGAGATTGCAAATTTAAATTGAACCGCTTGGAGATGTGAGCCGCCGCTGTAACGATCGCCCCCTCCGATTGCTCATATTCCTCACACCACCAATCCGGCAAACCTTGGCGCTTGACATAAGATTTAGACAACCCCACATCCCCCAAACGCTGGTAGAGGCCTGCCATTTGATTCGGCATTGATACTTCTTTCATGGCAACCTCCCCATCGCTAGAAAACTCGCTGCATCCCATTGATTTTGGAATTTAGGATCCATCCTCCTATTGTGGCACAAGGATCTACAAACGTAATCCTGCACATATTGTGTATCCAGATACACTCCTTGTTAACAATAGCCTTTTTATATTTAGGATATTGTATTAGATACATTCAAATTAATTTTGAACTCCTTCTAGCTGCGATCGGCTGTTAATTAACCGATCAATCCAAGCCACAAAATGTTGACGATTTTC
>JANXNM010000427.1 GCA_025354065.1 Synechococcales cyanobacterium 340R_concoct_173_sub
GCAATGTGGGTGACTTGACCATAGCGATCGGGATTGTACTGAGGCTTTGCGCCGGGGAGTTGGAAGGATTTATATTTTGGTGAATCGAAGGCAGTTCTAGACATGGTAGAGTTTCGGAAATGGTTTGACCCGATCGTAGCACTTCTCTAAGAGGGTAATTTCAGTTGTTGTTGTCTTCGGAGTTAGTCTTCACTATAGTCAATGTAAAATTTTTTCTAAACAATTATATAAGTTCTAGGACGATGCAGTCTAACCCTTTTGACAGAAAGAAGCACCTCTATAAAAACGACGCCTTTGCTGAACTCGTTAAAGATGCAGTTAGATTTTTTAACGGTACACCCGTTCATTCCCTTCTACTTCCTGAGATCTTTCTGGGAACTGGAGTTTATGCTCTTTATTATATTGGTCCGAATCCCCTTTATAAGAAGTATTCAGAGTTAAATCGACTTGCTTACAACTATCCTATATATGTTGGTAAAGCTGTTCCAAAAGGATGGCGGCAGTCTCGTATTTCAGATAGTGCCCTAAATCAATCTCGTGAGCTAAACAACCGTTTGAGAGAACATGGCAGAAATATCGTAGTGGGTGCAGGGCTTTCCCTTAAGGATTTCATGTGCCGTTTCGTTATCTTTGAGGATGAAGGATCGGATATGATCGGCACAATTGAAGCAGCTTTAATCAAGCTCAATCGACCGCTTTGGAATGTTGCTGTTGATGGATTCGGGAATCATGATCCCGGACGAGGGAGATATGAACAAGCAAAATCGGACTGGGATGTAATCCATTCAGGGAGATCTTGGGCAGAGCGTTGTAAGGGCACACCCAAAAATGAAAGTATTATATTTTCAAATATTGAACGTCACCTAGAAAATATCGGGGAACAACCATGAATTCCCTTGAACTTTTCTCTGGCGCAGGTGGTTTGGCGAAAGGCCTAGAATTGTCAGGCTTAAAACACGCTGCACTTGTTGAGTTTAATAAACATGCTTATGCCTCTCTATGTGAAAATTTCGAGCCAAGAAAAGTTTTTTTTGGAGATATAAGAGATTTTAATTTAGAAGTATTAAACAATATCGAGATTGTTGCAGGGGGGCCTCCATGCCAGCCATTCTCACTTGGGGGAAAACATAAAGGCGAGCAGGATAATCGTGATATGTTTCCCTATGCAATACGTGCGATCGAAAAGCTTAAACCGAAGGCTTTCATATTTGAAAATGTTAAAGGGTTACTTCGCCAAACATTTGCTGACTATTTTGATTACATTATTCTTAGTCTGACCTACCCAAATCTGATTACAGAAGCAATTTTCGATTGGCGACAGCAGTTAGATAAACTCCGTAAGGTAAGCCGACACTCTTACTCAGGAACAACATATAACGTCCAGTTTAAACTAATTAATTCAGCAAATTATGGAGTGCCCCAAACTCGAGAGCGGGTGATAATTGTGGGGATTAGATCTGATTTGGACTGTCTTTGGTCATTCCCAGCAGAAACTCATTCGTCAGAAAAACTATTTTGGGATATGTATGTTACGGGAGAATACTGGGAGAAGCACAAAATATGTAAATCTAATCGCCCACTGATAGATAAATTAATAGAAGATAAAGCATTCAGACTTTCAGAGAAGTATGGGGCATTTGAACCAACCTTTATGGCTTGGCAAACGGTCAGAGACACGCTTCACAATCTGCCAAATCCTCAGTCTAATCATGGAATAAGTGACCATATATTTCGTAAGGGTGCACGAATTTACCCAGGACACACGGGCAGCACTTTAGATTTACCTGCAAAAACGATTAAAGCTGGAGATCACGGTGTTCCGGGAGGGGAGAATATGATTCGTTTTCCAGATGGGAAGGTCCGATACTTAACTGTATGTGAGGCGAAACTACTACAAACATTTCCTCCGGACTTTGTGATTAAAGGTGTTTGGGGAGAGGCTATGCGGCAGATTGGCAATGCGGTTCCTGTTCTTCTTGCTGAGAAAATAGGTCATAAACTCATAAAAACACTAGATACATATACCCTAAAAATACCTGTAGTAAAAAGCCCGATCGTCCCTCTATTTAGGCAAGAACGATCGGACTTATTCAACACCCTGTTAGCTAATTCCTAGCCCAATCCCAAATCTGTCACTGCCCCTAAATGGCTTGATGAAACAAGTTTGGCATATTTCGCCAACACTCCTCGGGTATAACGCGGTGCAGGTGCTTTCCAAGCGGCTCGGCGAATTTTCAACTCAGCATCAGGGACATTGAGCTGCAATAGTCTGGCGGGTGCATCGATCGTAATTGAATCCCCTTCATTCACTAATGCGATCGTGCCACCCACAAAGGCTTCCGGCGCAACATGACCCACAACCATTCCATAGGTGCCACCGGAAAAACGACCATCGGTAATCAAACCAACCGAATCGCCTAAACCCGCACCAATAATTGCCGCAGTGGGCGCTAACATTTCGCGCATTCCAGGCCCGCCTTTTGGTCCTTCATAGCGAATGACTAACACATCACCCGCATTTATTTTGTTCGCAAGAATGGCCGCTAAGCAATCTTCTTCAGATTCAAAGACCCGCGCTGGACCTGTGATAATCGGATTTTTGACCCCTGTAATTTTAGCCACAGAACCATTCTCAGCCAGATTGCCTTTCAGAATGGCTAAATGACCTTGAGCGTACATCGGTCTATCCCAAGGACGAATGACTGGATGACCTACGATCGGTTCATGGGGCTTTGGTTCATCGGGAATATTCGCAAGGCGTTCAGCAATTGTTTCACCTGTAATCGTCAAACAATCACCATGAATCAATCCATGATTCAACAACATTTTCATCACTTGCGGAATACCGCCCGCACTATGCAAATTTGTAGCAACATAGCGACCACTCGGCTTCAAATCACAAATGACGGGAACTCTAGCGCGAATCGTTTCAAAATCATCAAGTGCAAGTTCGATTCCGGCAGAATGGGCGATCGCTAAGAAATGCAATGTGGCATTGGTTGAACCACCCACGGCCATGATCACCGCGATCGCATTCTCAATAGATTTGCGGGTAATGATGTCGCGAGGCAGATATTGATTGATAACGGCATTGATTAAAACACGACCAGACTCTTCAGCGCTGACTGCTTTTTCTTCATCTTCTGCGGCCATTGTAGAGGAATAGGCCAAACTCATTCCCATCGCTTCAAAGGCTGAAGACATCGTATTGGCGGTAAACATTCCACCGCAGGAACCTGCGCCAGGACAAGCATTGCGCTCGATGTCTGACAGGTAATCTTCAGTAATTTTGCCTGCGCTGAATTGGCCCACCGCTTCAAAGGAACTCACTACCGTCAAGTCTTTGCCATCATGATGTCCGGGTTTGATGGTTCCACCATAGACAAAGATTGCAGGAACATTCATTCGGGCCATCGCAATCATGGCACCGGGCATATTTTTATCACATCCCCCGATCGCCAACACACCATCCATACTTTGTCCGGTGACAGCCGTTTCAATAGAATCTGCAATGACATCACGGGATACCAAGGAATATTTCATTCCTTCAGTTCCCATAGAAATCCCGTCACTAATCGTGATAGTGCCAAACATTTGCGGCATTCCACCCGCATCGCGCATCGCTTTTTCAGCTCGAAGTGCGAGAGCATTAATGCCCATATTGCAGGGCGTAATGGTGCTATATCCATTGGCAAGTCCAACGATCGGTTTCGCAAAGTCGGCATCCTGAAACCCGACAGCACGCAACATGGCGCGGTTTGGCGATCGTGCGGCACCTTGGGTGACGACTTGACTCTTACGATTCTCTACCATGGGAGGGTTCGCTGTTTAGACTGATGTGAATTGGATTGATTAAATATTGTACGTGATTAGTTATTACAAATTACGCCGCGTACAGAAAACCTAAAGCATGGCGCAACTAGTATCAATTTTAAGACAAGTAGAACTAAAGAATTATCTACAATCCAATTTTTTCCAAAACCGATCGAGTCGAAACCAAATGCCGATCGAGACCCAATTCCTTCGGACTCACACCCAAAGCCAAGGCAACAAGTTGAGGCAAATGTAAAATAGGTAGCCCAAGCGGTTGACCAATTACTTTTTCAATCTCACTTTGACGAGAATCTAATTGCATATGACAAAGGGGACAAGGAGTCACAATACAATCCGCCCCGGCAACTAGAGCAGATTGAAGATGCCCACCCGCCATCGTGAATGATTGATCACTCGCATAACTGGACAACGGCCACCCGCAGCATTGAGTCCGTCCGTCATACATCACCACCTCTGCGCCCACGGTTTTGAATATATTTTCCATGGATTGTGGATTCACTGGATCATCAAATCCATTCTTCTGCGATCGTAATAAATAGCAGCCATAAAACGCCGCACATTTTAAGCCCAATAGTTTTTTTGTCACTTTGGCCGCGATCGCCTCCAATCCATAATCCCCCACCAATGCCCATAAAATATGTTTCACATCCGTGCTGCCTTGATATGGCGAACAGCTTTGTTGCGTTAAGAACCCATTGACTCGCTCAAAATAAACTGGATCTTCCGTCTTTGCGGTTTTAAGCCGTTCATCCACATGACCAATCACGCCCTGACAGGTGCTGCAATGCGTCAACAGCGGCAATCCCAACTGTTCAGCTAAGGCAATATTTCGAGCATTAACTGTATCTTCTAAAAGCTGTGAATCTTCCTTAAATGTACCGGATCCACAACAGGATGCTTTTTTAAGCTCAATCAGATCAATATCCAATGCCCGAGTCAAGGCTTTGGTTGATTGATCTAATTCACGGCAGGCTCCCTGAGCGACGCAGCCGGGGAAATAGGCATACTGAAGGGTTGGGGTTGCAGAACGTTGTGGGGTTGCAGGTGAAACAGGCATGGCAATGTTCAAGAAGCAATGGGGCAGAATGGGGGCAGAATGGAACACAAGCAAATTTAGAGATCCATTCTTCAATGGTAGGCTAGACAAGCAAATTTTCTAGTTTATTTAAGTCTCCACGACGACCTTCTCATGATGCCATCCCGTCCTCCCTTTCCCTTGGGCCTCGCCATTCATACTAGTAGTCCCGATTTGGGGCTAGCGATCGGGCGGGATGACAGTCCTCGGGTACAAGTGTGGGACTTAGGGCGTGACTTGTCGGCATTGCTACATTTAAAATTGGCTGATTTTTTAGGCGATGTGGCCTGGAAATCGCTAGACTATATTGCCGTAGCCCACGGACCGGGTAGCTTCACCGGAACTCGCATGGGTGTCGTCACGGCCCGGACTTTGGCACAGCAGCTTAATATTCCCTTATTTGGGATTTCAAGTTTGGCTGCGATCGCCGCAACCCAGCCCGCAACCTGTGCTATTCAGCTTTTAGCCCAACGGGGAGAATTTCATGTTGGAGTCTATCATCCCGGCGATCGGCGACCCATAACAACAAAAGGAGCAGAGACGACCGATCGGGTAATGAGCTTGGAACAGTGGCATCAGGAACTTCAAGACTTTGAATCGAACCCCGTAGTGATCGAGGCAATCGTTCACCAAGGCCTCTATGTTAAGCAAATTTTAGCCTTGGCTCAAGCCGCATATCTAGCGGGCGATCGAACCAATTGGTCTACTATCTTGCCGACTTACGGTCAGCATCCAGTGCCGACAATGGCCTAACCGAACCTCAGAGGCATTCAGAGCTAAGACGCATTTAGCAAATATTGATTGAGTTCAATGTGACCAATCGATCGCGATCGGGAAGTCAGACAGACCCCATTAACCTCAACCGAAGTTGCCCCTTCTACTTGAAGACAGAGATTAATAATTCTCTGAGCCATCTCCTCTGTCACCCACCGTCCAATAACTACCACCACTCGCCCACGCTGCGAAATCCTGAGCGTCTCCACAGAACTAGTCAACTGCTCCGACAGAAGAAGCTTGACTCGCTTCGAGAGTCCATCATGGTCGTATTCACCATTAATTCCAATCCGTTCAGGCGGAATACTCCGACACTCAACTAATTTCGGTTTGAAATTGGAAATGTAAACATCGTCAGGGACATTGTTTATGTTGTTAGAAAAATTGTGTAAACCTCGATGCACCTTAACTTCCATAATTCTTATTTTGTGTTAATGGTTTAAAAATATCGAATTCACTACACCTTCAATTAAATCGATCCCCGATTTATCGACCATCCTCCTAAAGACAGAAGATGTTTCCATCCTGACAACTTCAGGAATAGATTGAATGTAAAAATAGGCCGATCGCACCTTAACCGCTCGTTTTCTTATCATTATTTTTTACGCTTTTTCACAAAAAATAGCGCTAAACACACAACATGTCAGCGCTTACTTTTATATTTAAGTTAAGTTAAGTTTCTAGGCGATCGTAAAATTAATTCCTCTACCTTAATCTTCGTGATCTTCAAAGGGATCATTCAGTTCTTTTGCAGGCGGCCCAAACGCCGTATAAATTGCGTATCCGGCTAACCCAACAAGGGAAGCACAGATTGAAATGTTAAGAGCCATTGCAGCTTCCATATTTATTCTCGAATTATGAGGATCTTTCCCCTATAATGTAACGCAGATTTAACAATTTCTGTCGAGACTATACGACTAGGTAAGTTATGGCACAGCGAACTCGTCTTGGAGACATTCTCCGTCCTTTGAATTCAGAATACGGAAAAGTCGTCCCTGGTTGGGGTACGACAGTCGTGATGGGTGTCTTTATGGCCCTATTTTTGGTTTTTCTGCTGATTATTTTGCAGATTTACAACAATTCTCTACTGCTGGATGATTTTTCAGTGGGTTGGAAGAGCTTAGGAAACTAGGACAAATTGGGCTGTTTTGGATCGAAGGTGGTGCTTTAGATCCCGGATTCGCCCGATCGTACTAGCATTACTTCTTTTCAATTTAGACCCTGGCTATGCTAGGGTTTTTTGCTGTTAAAGTTAGAAGAAAAGCATTGTTTTAGTGGAGGCGCGTGGCGTATGAATGTGTTTGGGATTGGGTTGCCGGAGATGGCGCTAATTTTTGTATTAGCACTGTTAGTATTTGGGCCGAAGAAGCTGCCCGAAATCGGGAAGAGTGTCGGGAAGGCGCTGCGTGGATTTCAGGAGGCATCTAATGAATTTCAAAATGAGTTCAAAAAGGAAGCCGAGGTTCTGGAAACGGCATTTTCTCAACCGACCTCTCAATCAATGACGGCCAAACTTGAGGAGACACCTCCCCAACAGCCCAGTCTATCCGCCGCTGCCGACGACGATGAGCTTGCGGTGAAAAATGCGGAAGTAAGAGTGATCGAAACAGCGATCGATACCCCAGACAAGCCGACTGAGACAGCAAGTCCAAGTCCTGAAGAATCCGCATAACTGCATAACTGCCGGGAATGCGATAGGATGTGAATTCTGTTTTATTTATTGCATTTCATGACAGATGTAGCGACTACGCCGTTAATTGCGATTCCTCAATTGATTGTTGGCTTAGGAAATCCGGGTGCAAGATATGATGGCACCCGTCACAATATTGGGTTTGTAGTGTTGGATGAATTGGCCCGATCGTGGCAAATCTCCCTATCCGACACGAAAAAATTTCAGGGATTGTTTGGGGAAGGAACAATAGGAGGGAAGAAAGTCCGATTATTAAAGCCCTTGACCTTTATGAACAACTCAGGACAGTCAATTCGATCGGTACTAGATTGGTACAAATTGGCCCCTGAGTCCGTGATGGTTGTCTATGACGATATGGATTTACCCGTCGGACGGTTAAGATTACGCACCATGGGTTCAGCGGGTGGACAAAATGGCATGAAATCGGCGATCGCTCATTTAGGGACGCAAAAATTTCCCCGACTTCGGGTAGGCATCGGCTCGAAAGATAGTGACGCGATTACCCATGTATTAGGAAGTTTTTCACCCCCTGAAAAGAAGCTAATTCACGAGGTAAACCAGTTTGCCGTGAATGCTATTGAGGTGAGTGTGCGGGACGGCGTAGAAAAGGCAATGAATTTATTTAATAATCGTGTGGCGGGAGAGTAGAGGCTTGTGAGTAGACGACTGCCTCAGACTAATGTGAATGTTCGAATTTTGCGGCAATCTTGGCAGATGGGTCGGCTAGAGGGTGAGGTGCAAACGTCGCATTATGAATGGACATTTGTGTGGGATTTTCGACGGGGACATTTAGCAATAGAGCCATCGCGAGGACGAGCTTTGATCAAAGAACCCTTGGGCCGTTTTCTAGAAGCAAAAGATTATCAACTGGAACCAGGCGGAGACTATTCATTCACAATTCGAGGCGAAGTTTAGATTACTGGATTAAACTACCCCTAGGTAAATTAGTGTTTGAGATACGACAGACCATATCTCTACTTCTGAAAACCAGATTTGTAGGGATAGGGCTTGTCGATTTCATACAATATTGTATCCAATACGAAATTTGAATTTATACACTTGCAGCTTCTCGTCCGGCCTCTCGTTGTGCTTGAGTTCGATTAAGATTACTGTTGGTCACGGTGCTATATAAACGGTTTAGGGCGTTGATATAAGCTTGGGCCGAGGCCACGATGATGTCGGTATTTGCCGATCGTCCAGAGAAGATGCGCTCTTCGTGTTTCAGGCGAATGGTGACTTCCCCGATCGCATCAATGCCTGCTGTCACCGATTGAACTGAAAATTCAATGAGATCATTCGGAACTTTCACCACCCGATTAATCGCCTTATAGATTGCATCCACTGGACCTGTTCCGATCGCAGCATCCATCAATTCCTCACCATCGGGGGTCCGAATCCGAACAGTGGCGGTTGGTTGGGCATTATTGCCACAGGATACTTGAACCATT
>JANXNM010000446.1 GCA_025354065.1 Synechococcales cyanobacterium 340R_concoct_173_sub
GCGATCGACTTTTCACATCATCGCAAGTCTAACCTCACCACCAGAACGAACTTCAATGTCAATCTTGTATCCATCCAACAAACTCATTCCAATCAACGCCTCCGATTCAGAAGCATTAACCGTTATCTCTTGAATTCCACCATCCCAGATGATCGTCCCAAGATAAACATCAAAATTCTTCACACTGCCATCTCCCAACACACCCTTCTGAGTTCCGATGCACTGCCACGCCAACTCTGTAATCAACAACTGAGGCAGCATCAGGTATCCTGTATAACCCGTATCAATCACCGATCGAACCGATCGCA
The DNA here is from genome assembly GCA_025354065.1 of Synechococcales cyanobacterium 340R_concoct_173_sub. The sequence goes on from JANXNM010000446.1 coordinate 309, forward strand.
ACTGATTTTCACTCCCCTTTAACGCAAGCTGAACGGTCGCTTCACGATTATCACTAACCCTTCCTAAAATCATACCTCTAGGGTCGATCCTGCAAACCCAATGCGATAAACTGCAATATGTCCAACTCGGACAAACCACATCTGTGACTCTGGAAGCCTCGCTAAAAGCCGTTTAGCTGCCAACAACGTATTCTCACCCAACTCAAACTCACCCGTATCAATATCGATCGCAACAATTTCCCCTTGATGATGCAGATCAACTTGCGATCGAACTCTGGTTTCATACCAAGCTTGACCCCGACGTTCAAACTCTTCTTGTGGATATTTCAGACTCTGCATTGTCATACTCATCACCCCCCAAATCAAAAACTATCGCACTCAAATTTCATGTCTCTATTTTAACTCAGACGATCGTATCCACTGAATGAGAATAGCAAGACTATGACTTTTCAGCCTAAGATTAACACTATCAGCATTAAATATCATTCAGGGACTCACGATTAGTAGGAACATTCATGAGAGCAAGAACATCAGGAAAATTTCAACTCCGATCGGTCCTTCTTTTCCTATTTGCTCTATGGATGATCCGCTTCGGACTGTCCTACCTAACTGAAGAACTTCCCCTATTGTTCAGCCCACCCAGCACCGAAATCACCCGACTCACGATCGCCACGGCAATGACCCCAGAAGCTACTCGGCTGTTCTATCGGCAAACCCCCGCCATAGAACCCAAACCTGTCTTTGCCCAAAGCTGTAGCAAAATTAACCACGCCGCAGAAGAACTCGTCGCCCTCGGATGTTTTCGCAGCAGTACCCAATCTGGACGTATCGTTTCTGGCAAGATCTACATTCAATCCATCACTGATGCCCGCTTCGATGGAATCATGGAAGTCACAGCCGCCCACGAGATGCTCCATGCCGTTTATGTTCGCCTCAGTAGATCCGAACAACAAGATCTAGGCGATCGTTTAGAACAATCTGCCCTGCGGGTTAAAGATACTCGTCTTGCTGGAGTTCTAAAACGCTATAAAGACACCGATCGTGAACTCTATCGCAATGAACTCCACTCCCATCTCGGTACAGAACTGGGCAACTTGGGCGATGAAGTTCTTGAAAAACACTACCGTCGCTATTTCACCGATCGCAATCAAGTCGTCCTCCTCGCCCAAAAATCCCAAACCTCATTCCGTCAACTAGATAACAAAGCCCAAACTCTAAAAATAGAACTCGATCGATTAGAAGCTGATCTAAAAGCCGATAAACAAAGTATCAAGAACGCAGATAAAGCCCTACTCGCCAACCAACAAAATATAGATTCACTTAAATCTTCATTAATGACTCTCAAAAACCAGGCTGACGATTCATCCGGTGGAAACTTCACTAATCTCGCCCAGCAGTTTGAAAATACAAAATCGACGTATAACATCCGAGTCCAAGACTATAACGCCCAAGTTCAAACCCATCAAGGCCAAGTAGACAAATTCAATCAAAAAGTAGATGAATATAAACAAAAAGTCGCAAATTACAATGCCATTGCTAAAGAAGAACGATCGCTTCTTGGCGAACTCAGCGCTAGTCCAAACACAATCAAACCCGAATAAGAGATTACTGCTTCACGAGTAGTCTACTAAACCTCTTGATCAGGAAATTGAATCTTGTTAAAATAAATGCGGTGAAGTCTACATCAGATCTCACCGCAAAGAATTAGGATTTACCTAAATTTAATCCGTCGGAATTTCTGATTCAAACACCGCCCGAGGTGAGTGGCCCCAGAATGCTTCTAATCCATAAAATTCACGGGTGTCAGGCATCTGAATATGGACAACGACATCACCGTAATCGAGACAAGACCAGATTCCTTCCGCTGTTCCTGCACTGCGAATTGGATCCCGGCCCAGCACTTCTTTGATTTTGTCATCAACAGCATTCGTAATGGCACGGACTTGAACGCGGGAATATCCGGTCACAATCACAAAATATTCAGCAATTGATGAAACGACACCCACTTGCAGCAACAAAATATCGCCGCCTTTGCGATCGTCCGCCGCTTCGGCTGCCAGCCAAGCCATCTTAAAAAGCGGATCGTCGCGATCGATGACGGCCTCAGGTGCGGTTGTAATTTCGTCTTGCGTTGCAGTGGCGTCAAGGTCGGTCGAGATGAGTTCTGTCATGTGGAAGCGAATACCTCTTGTAAAAACCAGTTTCGGGTCATCACCGTTTGTGGGTGAATGAGTTGCCCAGATCTTAACAAATACTGTAAACTAAAATCCGCCGCTCGCCAAACTGCCTCATTTAAATTTGTTAGGCAAAGCGATCGTAAGTCTTCAAGTTCCTTGCTATGGCCTCGCCCCGGCTCCAAACTATCCGCTAAAAAAACAATGCAAGACAGAGCATCCATGCCAGGTTTCCCCAGCGTATGATTGGCGATCGCGGCCAAAACCTGCGGGTCCGTCACGCCAAATGTCTTCCATGCAACGATCGCCCCCACGTCCGCATGGAGCAAATGCGGAACCGATCGGGATACAGGATCAACATTTAAATTGTGATGTTCGGCCAAGGCTAATAGTTTTTCTGGTTTAAAAAATTTTGCCAGGTCATGCATTAACCCAGCTTGTCCTGCCTTCACTGAATCAAGGTCATGGTAGTTAGCAAGCTCGATCGCCATCGTCTCTACGCGCAAAATATGACGAATTCGAGATTCGGGGACTTCGTTCTGGAGCCAAGTTAAAATCTGCGATCGACTAGATTGGTTCATTAGTTCAGGAATACTTAATTTATTAGATAGTTCAACCTATTTGAATACTGAGTTTATTTGAATATTAGACATTTATGAAATTCGTACCTTACCCTGAGACCAAAGCCGCACCCTATGGGGAAAACGTTTTCTAAGGCATGGAGCAAGCCGCTACTGTTTAGGAAAAGAAGAATGGGGCGATCGAAAAGCCGCAATAATGTCGGCTGCGCTCTGATTCTTTGGCTAAACTCAACGGCATACCAGAAATTATCATAACGTCCCAGAAACTCTCAGCCCAAATATCTCGCAAGGCTGTAAAAATGGAGTTAAAAACCTACGAGAATTCAATTAGAATAATGTCTTTCAGTGGTTTATGAGCATGACTACAACCAACACAAAGCATACCCTAAAAAGTTACTCATCTTGATGCCTCGACGGACGGCGAATTTTGGTGGTGGCTGGCAGATCATAAAAATGGGTGATTCTACCATCTCTAGAAGGCAAGTTAATTGCGCATCTTGTGTTGAATCAAATTGAGTACTTTTCCCACAGAAGGATATATGAAACTTATTGCTGGATGCGAGCTACTGTTAAATACGAATTTACTCACACCGGTGATTCTGATGCTTAGGCCCCGGAGTGGATTGGGGCAATGGATTTTACAAGAAGAATACAAGTTAGAGCCAATGACTCCTACGGTGGAGTATACCGATAGCTATGGCAATTTGTGTCAACGCTTGGTGGTGCCGATCGGAGATTTTCGGATTTATACGACTGCCTGTGTCGAGACCGCTGATACCATTGATGTAGATCCTGAAGCAGCCTTCATTCCTGTGGAAGATTTACCCGAGGATGTCCTACAGTTTCTTTTACCGAGTCGCTACTGTCAGGCTGATCAGTTAGGAAATTTAGCCAATCAGATTGTAGATCTAGAGAGACCTGCTTATGAGCAAGTTCGCACAATTTGCGATTGGATTCATGCCCAAGTGGAATACCAATACGGTACGAGTGACGCTTCTACCTCGGCGATCGATACCGTAACCAGCAAAGTCGGAGTTTGTCGCGATTTCGCCCATCTTGGGATTGCTCTATGCCGGAGCTTAACCATCCCCGCCCGTATGGTGGTGGGATATTTATATCAATTAGACCCGATGGATCTTCATGCGTGGTTTGAAGTGTTTATCGGCGATCGTTGGTATACCTTTGATGCGACCCAAGCAGAACCTCGTGGCAACCGGATTGCGATCGCCTATGGTCGAGATGCCACTGATGTTGCTTTAATGAGCAATTTTGGGCCGATTGAACTAGTAAATATGCGGGTGTGGGTCGATGCCGCTGAATGACTTGAGCGAACATTTAAACTTTCCTGCTAGTACTATTCAATACAGCCCTATCAATGCCATTCAGTTCAGGAAACAGGTCCAGAACACTACCCTGAATTTTATTCAGCTTTGCGTTGAGTTTGAGCTTTGCCCTGAGGAGTGGGGTCTGCAACGTATTTAAAGTTCTCATCAGAATTCCAAGGACCACGCTTATCTTTCTCCCCATCAGATGACAAGTTGAAATAAAGATCAACGGTTTCGTCAGGTTGAATATTGCCGAAAAATGGCTCGTCCAATTTGCCTAACGAGTCCAACGCTTTCA
>JANXNM010000448.1 GCA_025354065.1 Synechococcales cyanobacterium 340R_concoct_173_sub
AGCCGATCGGTTCCTTTGAAGATCATGTGCTCTAGAAAGTGGGCCATGCCGTTGATTTCGTTACTTTCAAGGACAGAGCCAACATTCAGCCAAAGGTTGAAGTTAATCGCATCAACGGGAAGTTGTTCAGCAATGATGGTCATTCCGTTGGAGAGCCGATGAATGACGGGGGCATTGAGGCGATCGCTTTTCGGAGTCAAGGTCGATGTCATTCGGATGTCTCGGTGCGGGAATAGTTATAGCTAATTTTAACCTGCTTAACCTGCGATCGGGGGAGTCAGCAAACTGCCCGATCGTTCTTATTGATTCTTGCTGCTAATCGCTATGGGCAGACAGTATGGTAAATTTTGTTGCTAATGGATTATGGCTAAGGAATTTTCAAACGCCTCTAAATGAAAAAACGTATTTTTGTTATTGTAGAATATAAGGACTCAGTATATTTGCTGTTTGGAATTGCAATTTCAGGCTGCTACTCTATAAGAATAGATAGAGCTTGATCAAACAAGTTTTACTCCATAAGCTAAATTCATTGAGTCTTCATAAATGCTTAAGAAACATTTTTCGTTGGGGGGGGTAAACTAGCCTCTGCCGCCGCAATTATCAGCTTATCCATTGCTGCTTTATCCATACAACCTGCTTCCGCCACACCACTTGAGCCAACTATTACCGAGGTTAAGGAAATGAGCTTCGTCGTTAATACAACAGCGATTGAAGGTCAAAAGGGTAATGATACTTTTATCACTAATCCTTCAGACACAAAGCAATATGAGTTCGTTCGTCGTCTTTCTGCTGCCACTCGCGTAAAGGGAGAGGACATATCACTAGAAAAGCGTGCCTCTTTGTATTGGCTAGCTGAGGTAAAGAATTTGAAGACACAGAAGCTGGAGACTGTCGCAATACCTCTTATGTTCAAACGTTAGACTTTAACTGATAGTTGCAACAACCGTTACTACTCACGTTTTCGTGATGGAGTGACGGTTTTTAAGTATTTTCTAATAGATCGACCAAAAACTAAGTGGATCTAGCATTGACTGATGACATAATTCGCATACTGCCCGATCGTTCTTGTTGCTAGTCTGGATTATTGAGAAAGAAATGATCCGGTATCAATTTCAGTAACCAGTTATTTGAGTCAATCAATGAAATTTAAGATAAGTACTAGGACCACTTATCTCAAAACCAATCTCAATTATGTCTAAACTGTTCTCCCTTACTTTTTTGCCCATTGTCTCGCTGTTCGCCTTAGCAACTCCATTGACTATGGCAATACAAACTGCGATCGCTAGCCCGGATGAGTTTCCTAATCGTGTAGTCTGTCAGGCCGTAATTCCTCTCGCTGGGGGAGATAGCTTGATTTATCAAGTGGTTGGGAGTTTTCGCCCGAATCCTACAGTCATGCCGCAAAATCTGTCCGGTTCGACCCTGACTGTGCATCGACGGAAAGAGAATAGCCGCCCGCAAATTGTTCTGCGTCCTGCACCAATGAATGATTATGAATCGATTGCACCTGATGGGGATTATTCTAAGTTACCGTTTACCGGAACTTTCCGGGGGCAACCGAATAATGGCAAGGGGCTGTATGGGGTGCGGGGTTCAGTTCATGGGCTTTACGTGAGCCTGCGCCCCACCAATGGTTATCCTCAACGGATGCAGATCGTCCACTATCTAAGTGCTGGCAACTTCATCCGATCGGGCAATGGTACAGGTTCCTGCTCGCGCAAATAAGAAAATTACGGCAGCAAATTACGGCAGCAACTTGTGGTACTCGTTAATGATCTATCCAAAAGTGCATAGGCTATTGCGACCTATCACTAGGTACACTGGCCGTTGATGAATTATTCACTCGCTGAAAGCCTTTGTTGCCCAATGTCGTATCCAATCAAGCCTTATCCCTGCTGGTTAGTTTCTAGTACATTGGCTGGCATGAGCTGGCTGATCTTAACTCCGATCGCTGTGGCGCAAATGCCCCAGAAATTGCCAAAATTGCCAATCGGGACTATCTTGGCGCAAGTTCCAACGGATTTTCAGGCCGAAGCCGATCGGTTATACAAGTTGGGCCAAATGCAGGTGGAACGGAATGAAAACGAGACTGCCCTGCAATCTTTACAGCAATCTCTAAAGCTCTATCAGACCTTGAATAATTCCGTTGGCCAGATGGATGCAATCCGTTACCTTGGCTGGGCTTATTATCAACTGAAAAATTCCCCCAAGGCTCTCGAACAATTTCAGCAGAGCCTTGCGATCGCCCAAAAAATCAATCACCGTTCTGGGGAAGCCAAAGCATTAAATGGCGTTGGTGCGATGTATGAGTCTATTAAAGAAATTGATAAAGCCTTGGAGTACTATCAGCAAGCTAGAACGATCGCCGTAGAACTCAAGGATATCAAACTGGAATCATTGATTTTAGAAAACACTATCAGTGCTTACCGGGGGGTGAGTAATTGGCAAAAAGAGATCGAACTTCTCACCCGTAACTTAGCGATCTATCGCCAACTCAAGCAGCAGCAAGATGAAGCCTATAGCCTAAGTGGATTGGGAATTGCGTATTCCAAACTAAAGGATTACCCGAAATCTGTGGAATCGCATCAGCAGAGTTTGGCCATTTATACTGATCTGAATAATCGCAGTAGTATGGCCAATACGCTTCGTAATCTGGGGTTAAGCCATAACGCTCAAAGAGATTATCCCCAAGCAATTTCAGCGTTTAATCGTAGTCTGACCCTATACCGCGAACTGAAGGATCAGGCTCAGATTGCCAAGCTTCTGAATGATCTAGGTCTGGCTTACAGAGATTAACAGGATGGGCCAAAAGCGATTCAGGCCATGGAAAAAAGCCTCGAATTGCGCCGCGAGTTAAAGGAGGAAACGAATGCCACCAGCTTGTTGTTGAGTTTGGCACTACTGTATCAAAAGCAGGCAAATTATCCGAAATCGATCGCCTACTATGAGCAGTACATCAGTGCAATGCGTCAGCAGCAGCGAGAATTTAAAGAAGAAGCATTGATTCTCAAAATTATGGGTGATGTTTACCGTTTGCAAAATTCGACT
>JANXNM010000471.1 GCA_025354065.1 Synechococcales cyanobacterium 340R_concoct_173_sub
TCCTTCAGCCTTTGTGTAAGTATCCCAGCGCCCCGACTCTTGCCAAAGCTCAGAGGGTTGAAGCTGCGGCATCAGTAACTCTTGAGCACCAGCGGCATTCATCTCTTCGCGAACAATGGCGCTAACTTTCTGTAGCACTCGCCACATCAGCGGCATATAGGTATACAGACCACTCCCAATACGACGAATGTATCCTGCTCGCACCAAAAGTTTGTGGCTAGGAATTTCTGCATCTGCGGGATCTTCGCGCAGTGTGACAAATAACATTTTAGAAAGTCGCATTAGGTGCCCATCACTCTTTAACCGTTATTCAGTTTAAAGGAACAGGCCACTAAATTTACGCTTAAGTTTATGCTTTGGTAAAAATCTTCCCATCTTTAACCGTTATCGTATAGCTGGCGAGAGGTTTATCGGCTGGGCCTTGCAGCACTTTGCCACTGTCATCAAAACTGGCCCCATGACAAGGACAGACAAATTGCTTAGTTTCAGCATTCCATGGTGTGATGCAACCTTTGTGAGTGCAGCTTGGATTGACGGCGACAATCGACTCTGGCTTTGATGGATTACCGCTAATCGCAAAGGGCTTGCCATCAATTTTGCCTTCAAAAGGAACCCCAGGTTTTAAATCTGTCAGCGAAGCAATAGGTCGCAGGGCCGTACCGTTTTCAGGTAATGCACCGGGTGAGGGGTTGGTGGTCACGCTAGAGGAACAAGCGGCAAGGGCAACTGGTAATGAAGTTGCAAGTAAACCCGCCCCAGCCCAAGTCATAAATTCACGACGGTTCATAATTCAAGTCTCTCTAGATCAATAAAACCCTCTAATATTTTATCGTTAAAATACTGTTACGATCGAATCCCAAGCATAGTAGTTTTGAGATTCTCGTCATGTTTCACATTTGTAGAACACTCAGTTTACCCTTGAACGAGATTGAGATTAGTGCCATTCGATCGCAGGGAGCGGGCGGACAAAACGTGAATAAGGTGGCGAGTGCGATTCATTTACGGTTTGATATTAAAGCGTCGTCATTACCCGATCGGTATAAGGAACGGTTGCTTAATTTGCGCGATCGACGAATTACCAATGATGGAATAATCGTTCTAAAATCTCAAGAACATCGTAGCCAAGAACGCAATCGGGCTGAGGCATTCAATCGTTTACGGGCATTAATTTTGAGTGTGGCGATCGTGGCATTACCTCGGAAATTAACAAAGCCAAGTCGCGGGCAAGAACGACGACGACTAGAAGACAAAAAACACCGATCGGACGTTAAAGCATTACGAAAACCCGTTGAAGAATAGATTGTTTTAAAGATGTTTCAGAACGGTACTTTTGAAGCTAAGTTCAACCATTTTCCGTCATACCAAATTGAACAATGCGTCGCATGAAGATGGAGTCTGGTCTGGGATTGGAGGATCTGGGGTTGAGTGCCATAGAGACGATCGCCCAAAATAGGATTATTAAATCCGTTGGGGTCAGCACAATGGACTCGGAGTTGATGAGTGCGACCTGTTAAAGGAATCAATTCAACGCGCGATTCTAAGGGATTGAGTAAATTGAATTTCGTTATGGCAGATTTACCATTACTCAAATTAACCGATTGATAGGGACGATCGTTTGGATCACCCCAAAGGGGAAGTTCTATTGTTCCAGAGATTATTTTAGACAGCCGATCGCACGAATTTTCGAGAATTGCTTCGTAGACTTTTTTGACGCGGTGCTGCGCAAATTGTTGTTGGAGAGTTCGGTGGGTGAGCAGATCTTTC
>JANXNM010000515.1 GCA_025354065.1 Synechococcales cyanobacterium 340R_concoct_173_sub
GGAAGTGTTGACGCAAGAAGAAGTGGCTGAGTTGGCGAATCGTCTTGAGCAAGATGATTATGCGAGTGCGTTTGATTGTTTAAATGATTGGCATTTGTTGCGGGCGATCGCATTTCAGCGGCCAGAGATGGTGGAGGAATATTATTATTTGCTGGATATGGTGGCTTTTGACGAGTCATAGCTTGAAAATCCCCTCTTGAACTTCAAGTATGTTGAACAATCGTCGAGTTTTGATCGGGGTTGGCGGCGGGATTGCGGCTTATAAAGTGGCCCAAGTTGTGTCTACCTTGGCTAAAGCGGGTGCGGATGTTCGGGTAGTGATGACGGATGCGGCCCAGGAGTTTGTGACGGCGTTGACGTTTTCGACCTTGAGTCGTCAAGCTGCTTACGCCGATCGTGATTTTTGGCAACCTACTCATGGCAAGCCGCTGCATATTGAATTGGGGGAATGGGCTGAGCTGATTGTGATTGCCCCATTGACGGCCAATACGTTGGGGAAATTGGCCTATGGGTTGGCAGATAATCTGTTGACAAATACTATTCTGGCATCCAAAGGTCCGGTGCTGTTGGCTCCTGCGATGAATACGGATATGTGGGAGCAACGATCGGTTCAGCGAAATTGGAATTTAGTTTTGCAAGACAATAGGTATCATGCGGCTGATCCCGGTAGTGGATTGCTGGCCTGCGATCGGATTGGAACGGGGCGAATGGCCGAGCCTGATGAATTGGTGATGAAGATCCGATCGTTGCTTTATACGAGTGAACGGGATTTGGCGGGAAAGCGGATTTTGATTAGTGCGGGAGCAACCCAAGAATTTTTAGATCCAGTACGTTTTTTAGGCAATCCCTCCACCGGGAAGATGGGACTGGCGTTGGCGTTGGCCGCTCGCGATCGGGGTGCTGAGGTGACGTTGGTTTATGGCACTTTACCGGGACCATTGCCGTTGGGAATTCAGGCTATTGTGGCATCAACGGCAGAAAAAATGGAGCGAGAACTCCAGGGGTACTTACCCAACAATGATTGGCTGATCATGTGTGCGGCGGTGGCTGACCTTAGACCTGCTGACTATCGAGATTACAAACTGCCCAAAGCTGAATTGCCAAGTGCCTTACCATTGGCGCTAGTCCCAGATATTGTGGCCGGGTTGTCAAAAAATAAAGCCCATTATCAAAAAATAATTGGGTTTGCGGCGCAGACTGAAGAATTTGTAACGCCTGCGTTGGAAAAAATGCAGCGAAAGGGATTGGATGCGATCGTGGCTAATCCAATAGATCAAGCGCAAGGCGGATTCGGAAGTGATGTAAATCAGGCCGTGTGGTGCGATCGATCGGGTCAACAGGTGCCGATTCCGCTGTGTGAAAAACTGGAAATGGCCCACCGAATTTTGGATCTGGCGATCGGATTATAAGAGGACGGTTGAAAAGTCCTTCCGTTAATATCAAACAGTATCAAAAAACTCTAGCCCCCTTTTTTTTAACTTAACTCTTAGTCCCCCTTCATAAGGGGGATTTAGGGGGATCGGGTCTCGATCGTCACAACCTTCAACTTTTCAAACCCCTTCTAAGACAATGTGCTTTACATCGAAGACAAATACGTATATCCCGTCAAACAACGTTCGTAATGCTGAAGCAACATCTGCGATTCTTCCAAGGTGATTTGTTTCTGTTCCATCGCAACCTCTGTCCGTTTTCGCATACTCTCAATCAAATCCTCAGAACTGTACTGCACATAGCTCAGAACCTCCTTCATTGTGTCGCCCTTCACCACATGCTCAATCTCATATCCTGTAGGTGTTAGTCGAATATGCACTGTATTGGTATCGCCAAACAGATTATGTAAGTTGCCCATAATCTCCTGGTAAGCCCCATTCAAGAACATCCCCAAGCAATAGGGTTCGTTCTCCTTGAGCTTATGGACTTCAAGTAGAGATTTCACATCCCGTGAAGAGCCAATGAACCGATCGATTTTTCCATCACTATCGCAAGTTAGATCGGCCAAGGTTGCGCGCTGAGTTGGTACTTCATTCAGGCGATGAATCGGCATAATGGGGAAAAGTTGATCGATTGCCCAACTATCTGGAGCCGACTGAAACACGGATAGATTCATGTAATAAATCGAGGCCATGACCTGTTCTAGATCCGTCAATTCTTCTGGGACAAAATCCATCGATCGCAAATGCCGCTGAATCTTATGACAACAAGACCAAAATAACCGTTCAGCCTTTGCCCGCTCTGGCAATCCTAAATACCCAAGTCCAAACAAACTGATTGCTTCTTCCTTAAACTGCGCCGCATCATTGAACGGTTCTTGAAGATTGTTCCGAGTGATGGATGCGTAGGTTTCGTGGAGGTTACGGATAATCAGATGATCGGTCTCGACGATCGCTTCAACCGTATCTTCGACCACATCGCTCGATCCTAAAATATCAAACACCAACACAGATTGATGAGATGCGATCGCCCGCCCACTTTCACTAATCAAGGTCGGCACGGGCAGGTTGGCCTGATTACAAGCGTCATTAATTGCTGCTACCACGTCATTGGCGTAGTTTTGCATGTTGTAATTTTTGGATGCCGCAAACGTCGTTTTTGACCCGTCGTAATCCACACCTAGGCCGCCGCCGACATCTAGATACTGCATATTTGCACCTAAACGCGATAGCTCGGTGTAGATGTGGCCAGCTTCCCGGAAGGCATCTTTAAGAACGCTAATGGACGAAATTTGTGAGCCAATGTGAAAATGCAACAGTTGCAACGAATCCAGTAAATCAGCCTTTCGTAGTTTCTCAATAGCGGTCAATATCTCTGGAATCGTCAGCCCAAACTTGGCCCGATCGCCCGCCGACGTTCCCCAGCGCCCCATGCCCTTCGCACAGAGTTTTGCTCTGATCCCGACGACAGGTTTGACCCCCAGCTTCTTACTCGCTTCAATCACCTGCTCGACTTCCTCAACCTGCTCCATCACCACGATCGCCGTTTGTCCGAGTTTTTGGGCCAGCATCGCCGTTTCGACATATTCCTGATCTTTATAGCCATTACAAATGACAAGTGCACCTTTCGTATCCAATGACGCCAGGGCAATCAGCAGTTCGGGTTTCGATCCGGCTTCTAATCCAAACTGGTAAGGCTGACCGAATTTCACCAAATTTTCCACAAAATGACGCTGCTGGTTACACTTCACCGGAAAGACTCCGCGATAGATGCCAGGATAGTTGTACCGAGCGATCGCTTTTGCAAAACAAGCATTCAGCCGTTCAATCCGATCGTCTAAAATATCCGAAAATCGAATTAACAGAGGCAGTTCCAAGTTTCGTTGCTTAAGCCCATTAATTAAATCGAAGAGGTCTAACGAACCACCACGCAATCCCTTTGGCGAAACGGTGACATGCCCCACCGCATTAATCGAAAAATATGGATCGCCCCAACCATTGATTCGGTAAAGTTCTTCGCTTTTTTCAATGCTCCATTCTTCTGCTTCTACAGCATCCGATTGCTTGATAGTATTGGATTGAGTGGCAGTTTCAACTTTCTCTGGACTGGCAGTTCGATGACTCTCCTTACGATCGGTTTTACTGATAACAGCTTCAGTTGTTGCCTGAGTGGTTGAGTCCGTATCGATCTTCATATCCATTGCGCGTTCTGCCATCATTACAACCCTTAAAATTGACCTTATGAATGGTTAAGTCTATCGCATTTGCCTAAAGTTCGTGTCCCTAACAAGGCATGTTCAATATAAGAGTATTTATGTTTTTTGAATTGCATAGGTGTCTCGGTACACCAAATTTCAGATCAGTAATTTTCAGGATCGGCTGATTATTTTAAGAAATTAATGGTCTGGTTTCTTCGTCTAGCTCCGCTTTATTACTGAGTTTATTTTCTTTTCTTAGATTTCAAGTTCATAGCCCCTAGTAGATATTGCAAATTTGTCTGTAAATCCACTTGTTTCATGCACGTAGTGCGGATAAACCATAGTCTCTGACGATCGAGTATTTAATGGAACAATATTTTTTAGCCTTAGGTTGCAATTACCGTGGAGATGATTGGTCTTCTCTAGTCGTTTTAGGAATGCCTCTGACAAAGTGGGATTGACCCAATTGTGCGATGCCCTGTCGGCTCGAAATGCTCTCATGAAAAAAGCTATTTATCATTCATTTGCTGGAACCCTTCTCTTTGCTGCTGTCCTTTGCTCCCAAGCTAATGAGGCTTCAGCACAGTCTATATCTAATAATTTGGCAGTTAAGGCAACACTAACGGCAGATAACCACTATGGACTCTTCTCTGGAAATGCTGATGGCAGTGTCCTGAATTTCTTTGGACGCAATGAGAAAGGTGCTTACGGTGGTGCCGCAGGTTGGAACAACGGAACCCTGGGTGGCGCGACCTACAATACTGATAGTGGCAATGGTTACAACTGGTCTAGTGCTGAGACTTGGAATTTCAACGTCAAACAGAATGATTATCTATATGTCGTGACCTGGGACGATCGTTCGGTAGATGAATCTTGGGTTGGTCAATTCGACATCTCTGCCGGAGATAAACAAAAGCAAATACTTTCTAAGCCAGGTTCTTGGGAATATTTGACAACGAAATGGAGCATAAATCCTGGAGATATGGGTGACACTCCAACGAATGCAGTTCTCAACAAAGAAATATCAACAGCAAAATGGGAGGATGCGAAAAGCCGTGGGATGAACGATGGCACTACAAATCCATGGGGACGGATCAACGGGGTCACGAGCGCTGCTGAATTCTTGAATACGACAACTAATCAGACAGGACAAAAGCGCGACAACAATAGCTATACCATCTTCCGCACGAAGGTAAATATCGCTAATACGATCGGACTACCTCCCGTGAAGAGCGTTCCAGAACCAGCGAGCCTACTGGCTTTAGGTACTCTTGGGTTAGCGGGCTTAGTGTCTAAAAAACGTAAGCATCAGTAATCCATCAATAATTGTTGATGATCTGTAATCAAGCTGATTCTCATTGCCGCTGTCAGGTCATCTAAAACAAAAATCGTCTCCACCAAATAGAATGGGGACGGTTTTTAGTTCATGATATTTTGCGAATACCCCGATCGCTCAGCCGAGATCCTTTGCTGCTACTCTGATGGATGGAAATCTCTTTTTTAAGCTTGAGAACAGTAATCATGGAAAGAACATTTATTGCCATCAAGCCCGATGGCGTTCAGCGTAAGCTTGTTGCCGAGATCATCGGTCGCTTTGAGCAAAAAGGATTTAAACTCGTGGGTCTGAAGCTGATGAAGGTCAGTAAAGAACTCGCTGAACAGCACTATGGTGTTCACAAAGAGCGTCCGTTTTTTCCCGGCTTGGTTGAATTCATTATCTCTAGCCCGGTTGTTGCGATCGTTCTTGAAGGCGATGGAGTCGTGGCCGCAGGACGCAAAATCATCGGCGCAACCAACCCATTGAATTCGGAGCCTGGAACGATTCGGGGCGACTACGGCGCAAGTATTGGTCGTAACTTGATTCACGGTTCTGATGCAGTTGAAACAGCTCAAAGCGAAATCGCGATGTGGTTCAAGGAAGACGAGCTAGTTGCTTGGGAACCCACGATGACGAAGTGGATCTACGAATAATCGAATCCGCATAAACAATTCGTATAAAAAGTAGGTTCAGGGCTTTACGTCCCCAGCCTGCTTTTTTATTGTTTATTACTTTCCCAATTTTTAGCTATCCAATTTTCTCAGCGGTTGCGTCTTCCATTGCTTCAGGGCCGATCGCATCAGCCGCAACAGTTTCGATCGTTTCGTCTATTTCCTTATCTTGTTTTTTGGAGAATCCCCAGGTAAAAACCGCTGCGATCGCCAACACCATCACCCATTCCGGCGGCACTAGACTATCATTCACCACTCTTAGTAATAGCCGAAAGCCCACAAATGACACTGTGATATAACCCGCATCCTCAAGATGGGTATATTCCTCTAGCCATATCATAAACTGTCCCGCCATAAAGCGCAGTGCAATAATCCCGATCGTCCCGCCCAGCAAAATCAGCCAAGTTTCATTCGAGACCGCGATCGCTGTCGTTACGCTATCGAGGGAAAACGCTAAATCCGTCAGCGCTAACACCGGAATCGCCTGCCATAAATTTGCAAATCGAGGTGCTGTATGGTCCCCGTCTTCGTCTTCTGTCGAGGTAAAGTGCTGGAACACAAGCCACAGAAGATAGGCTGCCCCCGCCAATTCAAATTGCCATTGATTGACCACTTGCGACGCGACTAAAATTAATCCCATCCGCAGGATATACGCTAGAAGCAGGCCAATATTTAGCGCCTTTTCTTCTAGCTTTGGATCACGCAATCCTTGAGTAATAGCCGCTAGAGCGATCGCATTGTCTGCTGAAAGTACAGCCTCTAATGCAACCAAAACTGGAAGAATCAAGAACGATTGTGGCGTTAGATGATCTGGGAGGATTTGAGTGGGGTTGAGCAAGTCAGGAAAGTGAAAAGAGTCCAGCATCGGTAAGCAATATTAAGACCTAGTACTTTAGCTTACCATTACGTTCATTCGTGATTCTGAACTTCTGGAGGGTGGAGAACCGAAGTCTTGACTGAGATCTTGAGATTGGATTCAGACTAGATTTAACCCATTAGATTTATGTCTTGTTTTGCCTTTTGTTACGAGTGCATTCCGCTAACCTAACGTCATGGGGTTTAATCGAAGGTGTAAGCTGGATTTATAGACTTTATACTCTATAAATTTTGGCTCAAAATTACTTAGGAGCAATCTCAAATGACCGATTCACAAGTGATGATGGCGCTTTTTGTCGCATTGATCCCCGGTATCTTGGCGTTCCGTCTTTCGACTGAACTCTATAAGAACTAATAATAAGATCTCGGGACGCGGCCAAATTACGATCGCGTTTTGTGTGTTGCAAAGCCTGGATAATGCTTAGGATTCTTCTTAATTGGTTATCTAGGCTTTTATCTTAATCGGATCGTAATTAGAACGGGGATCATGATGGTGAGCGACATTCATCCCCATCCATAAAGATCCCTGAACGATCGCTTAAGCCATTTGAATGTCCTAGATCTACTCTTTAAATAGCGCTAAATAGGGATATTTTTCTCTAAAATAAGTTTTTTAGTGCTTAAGTTTTTACTTTTCGATCGTCCGATCGCAGGCTAAACTAGCAAGACAAGTTTTTCTTGTGGGAATGAAGTTTAAGTAAATGCGTGGATGATCGCCTGTTAAAAGTTTGATTTTCTAGTCAAGCATCTGAACTCATCTACTTTACAAAGCCAAATAGTTTACAAACCCGAATAGAGGAGATTTCTTCTGCTCGGGAAAGAATGTGGTTTGACACTATGAACGCACTCCCTAATTTTCCTCCCCAACGGCCTCCCTCCCGGTCTCATGTCCGCCGAGCCTCTGTTCAACCGTCCAACGTACGAGTTTCGCGTCAACACCGTCTTGTGGCGTTTGAGACATGTTTTCGTTTGGGTGTGAATGTGGGATTAAGTGCGATCGCTCTTTCGACGCTGGTGTATCTGTTGCCCTACCGAACTGCTCAGGCTCAGAAACTGAAGGAAGTTCAGGGGGAAGTTCAACAGGCTGAAGCTCGTGTCGCGCAAATCCAGGCAGAGTTTAGTCGAAACTTCGATTCCAGTCAGGTTAAGGCAATTTTGCAAGAGCAGACGCATATGGTGGATCCAAGTCAACGAGTAGTAATTTTTGACGATCGCCTTCCAGCAGATACTGGCAGAACCGACAAGCTTGCTCAGACTCCTTAGAGTTTCGTATCGAACTGATACTAGATCATAAGTACTATATCACTTCTGTGTCAAATCTGGATTCTCTGTATAAAATATGCGAAGGCTCCCAGATTCCACATGAGGCAGAGATATGGCGATTATTTCGCTCAAGGCTTGGTATATCGAAGAATATGAGCCATTGAAGCAGCTCCAGAAGCGTCCTTATGATCTTCGGCTCAGCAAAAATAGTTTGCTGAAGTCGGGATTGAGAGCTGACTTTTTGGATGAGTCGGAAGTGGTGATGCAGTCGGCTTGGTTCCAGCGTTACCTTGAAGGCGACTTAGTTGAGTTTTATATTCAAGGCAGTGGCGGTTATGCTATTGCAAATATTGATCTGAGTAGTCATGAGATTTATTTTACAAAGCAGGATGTGATGGCACATTTAGAGCCTGTAATTTTCTTCTCTTATCAACAGTCATATGCTGAGTCTAGCGAATTGCTGCGGGATGAGTTGATTTCTATTTTGGAGGCTGTCAATAAGAAGTCTCGGGTTGAAATTACGCTCAAAGAATCTCATCGACTCGATGATGGGCCAGTGCGGCTGAGTAGCCCCTTAATGCGATCGATTCGGCAGAGTCTCCTTTATGTGGCGGATGGTACATCTATTGCGCAGATTCCAGATGCTGCAATGCCACAGTTGATTCCGAGTCCGCAGGTGTGTGTGGAGACGGGATATGCGTTGCAATGTAAGCGGGTGGAGCAGATTTTGATGACTCAGATGGAACGATCGGATGTGCCAGGGCATTTCCCATTTGACTTACCGACTCAGAATCGTTTGATTTTTCAAGACGTAAAACAATTGCACCAATCCTTGCCGAAAGCGATCGAGGCGCAATTGAAACGGTTTAATTTGTTTTAAAGGTGGATTATTTCCCTAAATCCACCGTAAGTTCTGGATTTAGAGTTTTAGCCTAGGGTTTTAATTTTCGGAATTCCCGATCGCCTGATAGATATTGTTTCAGCACTAAATAGATAAGATATACGTTGCTGACGAGATAACGTTTCTAGAGACGATTTGGTTCACTAATCAGTGGAAATAGTCATTCTAGTCAGATTTTCTGTATCTATCGGGGCGCAGGTTTTACGAAACGCGAATAATTCAAGAGACGGGAATACTCTGCTGTAAAGGCTATGAAACAAGATCTCAATTTCATTTAGAAAGTTTAGAGTTTGCTTGTGCGATCGAAAAGATTCATGAATCTATTGTTCTAGATGAATTAATAGAAGAACCGTTTGATGTTTAGCATGATTAATAACTCAATATAAAAGCCCCAAGAAGCCGAAACTCCTAGGGCTAAATTTAATTGAACTTCAATTGCTCAAAACAATCTAAACTGCGATCGCACTGACCATTTCAGCTTTTGCCTCAGGAATATCTTTTTCCGAGGGCGGCACCACTTGCCAAAACTTCAACAGAGAATTTGACCAATCCGCCAGAATTGCTTTCGCCTTAGGACTTCCAGTCTTCTCCGCATGGGCTTCAAGTAACGACTTCAATTGAGTAACTCCGGCAGCCGAAATCACTCGCTGTACCGAAACAATTTCAGGATTAACCTTGGCTTGAAAACTTCCATCTTCATCAAAGAAATAGGCCAAACCACCTGTCATTCCCGCGCCAACATTGCGTCCAACATTGCCCAATACAACAACTACGCCGCCCGTCATATATTCGCAGCAATGATCACCTGCGCCCTCAATGACCGCATGGGCCGACGAATTCCTCACTCCAAAGCGTTCCCCTGCACGACCATTAGCAAACAAATGTCCGCCCGTCGCCCCATAGAGACAGGTATTGCCGATGATGACACTATCTGCCGCCACAAATCCTGCATCTTTCACTGGGCGAATGATAATTTCGCCACCATTCATTCCTTTGCCGACATAATCATTGGATTCACCATCGATCGTCAACGTCATACAAGGCAAATTAAACGCCCCAAAACTTTGACCCCCAGATCCGACAAAGTTTAGATTAATTTTGCCACCAAATCCTGAATTGCCATAACGCTTAGCGATCGCCCCTGAGATTCTGGTCCCCACCGATCGATCGGTATTAACAATCTTCATTGTGGTTGCAAAATTAGTTTGATTTTGAATAGTAGATTGCAACGCATCATCAGCCAGCAATTCATCATCTAAAACATGACCATTGCTATGAACCTCTTCATGAATCAACCAAGACCGATTGGTGCGAGTGTCCGGTAACTTCGTCAAACAATCTAAATTGAGAGACTGGGTTTTAGTGAGTGCAGCATTTTCGCGAATCTTCAGCAAATCAGCACGGCCCACAATGTCTTCTAATTTTGTATAGCCAAGTTTCGCTAAGAGCGATCGGACTTCTTCGGCAACAAACAAAAAGAAATTGACAACATGCTCAGGAATTCCCGTAAACCGCTTACGAAGTTCCTCGCGTTGAGTCGTAACGCCAACCGGACAGCTATTGGTATGGCAAACCCGAGCCATGATGCAGCCTTCCGCAATCATCGCCACAGTACCAAATCCATACTCCTCACCGCCCATCAGCGCGCCCATGATCACGTCCCAACCCGTCTTAAACCCACCATCGACTCGCAATAGAACCCGGTGTCGCAATTGATTATTCATCAAGGTTCGATGAACTTCCGTCAATCCAAGTTCCCAAGGACTGCCCGCATGTTTAATCGAAGATAACGGCGATGCTCCCGTTCCACCATCGTGACCAGAGATTTGAATCACATCAGCATTAGCCTTTGCAACGCCTGCCGCGATCGTTCCAATACCAACCTCTGCCACCAGTTTGACCGAGACTTTAGCGATCGGATTTATTTGATGCAAGTCATAAATGAGCTGAGCCAAATCTTCAATGGAGTAAATATCATGGTGCGGCGGCGGCGAAATTAAAGTCACGCCCGGTTTCGATCCCCGCAACTTGGCAATATATTCACTCACCTTTGGCCCCGGAAGCTGACCGCCCTCACCCGGTTTTGCACCTTGCGCGAGTTTAATCTCAATTTGCTTGGCACTCATCAAATACTCTGGCGTGACTCCAAAGCGTCCTGAGGCCACCTGTTTAATCGCCGAACTCACCCTGTCCCCATTTCGCAATCCCTTCAAATGCGGGAAGGTGGCGGAAACTCCATCCGTCACATCATTCACCGGACGATAGCGAATATCTTCCTCACCGCCTTCACCAGAGTTAGACTTTGCCCCCAGACGGTTCATCGCGATCGCCAAAACCTCATGGGCCTCACGAGACAACGCACCTAAGGACATTCCACCCGTTGCAAATCGCTTACAAATTTCGGTCGCAGATTCAACACTTTCTAGGGGAATCGAGGGACGATCGCTCTCTAGATCCAATAGATCACGCAGCGCTGTCAAAGGGCGACCCGATAAGTGTTTCTGATAGAGCGCATAGTGATCATAATTTTTGTCAGCCACCGCTTTATGAAGAGACTTGGACATTTCAGGACTGTTCATGTGATATTCGCCACCGGGACGATATTGCACAAAGCCGTAGTTTTCCAATTTCTTAATAGCGATTTCAGGAAATGCCCGCGTGTGGAAAGATAGAATTTCGTTGGCCAGATCTTTCAGCGTCAAGCCCCCCAATCGAGATGGAGTGCCGTAAAACGCAGTATTGAGCAAGTCGCCACCAATGCCGATCGCCTCAAAAATCTGCGCCCCGTGATAGCTCGACAGCAGCGAAATTCCCATCTTCGACAAGATTTTTAGTAATCCATCTTGAATTGATTTACGGAAATTTTCCTGCGCGCCAATCAAACTAATTTTACTCAGCTTGCCTGTTTCCATCAGCTTCTGAGTACGAGCCGTCGCCCACCAATGACGAACCGCTTCCAACGAAAGATAAGGACAAACTGCACTCGCACCATACCCAACTAAACAAGCAAAATGGTGAGTACTCCAAGCCTGAGCCGTATCCGCAATAATAGAAGCGTTCATGCGCAATCCTTGGCGGATCAAGAAGTGATGAACCGCACCAACCGCAGCTAGAGGCGGAATGTAGCTCATTTCATCCGCGAGTTGAGTGCTATTGCCATCTGCGTCAATCCGATCGCTCAGGATCAAGATTTCTTTCCCACTCCGCACCAGTTCAGCCGCGTTCTTGCAAAGCTTTGTAAGGGCGATCGACAAACCATCAGGACCAGACGTAATGTCGTA
>JANXNM010000603.1 GCA_025354065.1 Synechococcales cyanobacterium 340R_concoct_173_sub
CCGGTGCGCATAATGAATGCCCAATCCGACGACTGCGCCAACAACACTTCACGAGAGGCCTGATTCAGCGCTTTCCATTGCAACTCGTCTTCTGGTTCCATGCGTGATAAATCGATCATCCGCTCTGCAATTTTATGCAAATGAGGATAAACCCACGCATTCGTATCATTCAGCCAATATTCATGAAAGCCTTTGTAGCCCCAGCTTGACTGTGAAGGCCGCACCACTTGTTGAGTGGGATTGCCGCGTAAATAATCAGATAGGTGAGTAACTTCGTAGTCCTGTTGGTCAAACCAAGATTTACGCAGGAAATAATCAATAAACCATGGGCCTTCATACCACCAATGGCCGAACAATTCCGCATCATAGGGCGAAACCACGATCGGCTTACGGCCCATCATGTTGCTCAGACTGCCGACTTGTTGTTTGCGGTTCTCCATGAAGTTTCCGGCATGGGACGCGGCTTTTTCCTTGGCCCAGTAAGGGTCATACAGCGCCTTATCGCTAGAGCCGACGGTCTTACCCGTAATCCGGTGATACTTGATTCCCACATTTTTGCGTTGGCCGTTGGGCATGATGTACGGCTTAATGTACTCATACTCCGCATCCCAGCCCAAATCTCGATAAAATTCACGATATTCAGATGCCCCCGGATAGCCAACTTCCGACGACCAAACCTGCTGCGATGACTCCTGATCTCGGCCAAAGGCTGCTACACCAGATTCAGTAAAAATAGGGGCATAGGTGCCGAATTTTGGACGCGGACGACCGTATAAAATTCCGTGACCATCCGTCAGGAAGTACCGCAGACCTGCATCGGCCACCATGCGTTCTAGCCCTTCGTAGTAGGCACATTCAGGCAGCCATATGCCCTTGGGCGATCGGCCAAAGGTGTCTTCATAATGTTCGGTCGCGACCTTGATTTGTGCCCATACCGCTTGGGGGTACATCTTCATCAACGGTAAATATCCGTGGGTTGCACCGCAGGTGATGATGTCGAGGTTGTTTGAATCTTGGTATTCTTTGAAGGCGGTGATGAGATTGCCGTCGTACTTTTCCCACATCTGTCGGACTTTTTGAAACTCTTCGGCGTAGTATTCCGCCAAATATTTCATGTGGCCATTGTTACGATGGCGATCGATTTCAAGTTCTGCGAGTTCTTCTAGGGCACCGAGATGTTCGTTGTAGCGCTCTTGAAGTAGAGGATCCGCCAGCATCGAAACCAAGGGCGGGGTCATGCTCATGGTGAGCTTAAAGTCAACGCCGTCGCGCTTTAAGCCTTCAAAAACTTGAAGAAGGGGAATATAGGTCTCTGTAATTGCCTCATAAAGCCATTCTTCTTCGAGAACAAAGTCGCTCTCGGGGTGACGCACAAATGGTAAGTGAGCGTGGAGAACCAGTGCAACGTATCCATTGCTCATAAAAACTCTCTTGGAAAGCCAAGACCTAGTACGCGATCTAGTAACGCATTGTAGGCCATAACGCTTCAGCTCGAAGGTTTATCCGGGACAGTTTTTAGGCAGAGGGAATAGGCCTGAAGGGGGATGAAGTTAACCGATCGAATCTCCATGGATTCCCCTTGAGGTAGAATGAAGTGCCTTACGCGCCCAAACGCACTATGTCTACTGAATTGCTAGCTGAACTTAAGATTGCGGTCGATCGTCGCCGAAATTTTGCCATCATCTCTCACCCGGATGCGGGAAAAACAACGCTGACGGAGAAATTGCTGCTGTACGGAGGCGCGATTCATGAAGCGGGTGCCGTGAAAGCGCGTAAAGAACAGCGTCATGCAACTTCTGACTGGATGGAAATGGAAAAGCAGCGGGGAATTTCCATTACTTCAACGGTATTGCAGTTCGACTATCGTAACTGCTCAATTAATCTTTTGGATACGCCGGGACACCAAGATTTTAGTGAAGATACGTATCGGACGTTGGCGGCGGCAGACAATGCGGTGATGTTGATTGATGCAGCAAAGGGGTTGGAGCCTCAGACTCGTAAGCTTTTTGAAGTGTGTCGGATGCGGGAACTTCCGATTTTTACCTTCATCAACAAAATGGATCGTCCCGGTCGTGCCCCCTTAGATTTACTTGATGAAATTGAAAAAGAATTTCAGATGATGACCTATCCGGTCAATTGGCCCATTGGCAGCGGCGATCGGTTCCGAGGCGTGTTCGATCGGCAGAAGCGACAAATCCATTTATTTGAACGATCGATCGGTGGGAGAAAAGTTGCAAAAGATACGATTGTGGAGCTAGATGATCCGAATCTAGAGTCGATGTTTGAACCGGATTTGTATGCACAGTTCCAAGAAGAACTAGAGCTACTGGATCAGTTGGGTTGCGAGTTGGATTTGGAAGCCATTCATGAAGGATTAATGACTCCTGTGTTTTTTGGCAGTGCCATGACCAATTTTGGGGTGGAATTATTTTTGGACTCTTTCTTGAATTACGCGCTGAAGCCCGGTTCCCACGAAAGCACCGAAGGCATTATTGAGCCAACTTATCCTGAATTCTCGGGCTTCGTGTTTAAGCTTCAAGCCAACATGGATCCTCGTCACCGCGATCGGATTGCTTTTGTGCGGGTTTGCTCCGGCAAGTTTGAAAAAGATATGTCTGTGACCCATGCGCGATCAGGGAAAGTTGTACGTCTATCTCGCCCGCAGAAGCTGTTTGCTCAAGATCGTGAAGTGATTGAAGAAGCCTATCCCGGCGATATTATCGGGCTAAATAATCCTGGAGTTTTTGCGATCGGTGACACCATTTATATGGGTAAAAAGCTGGAGTATGAAGGAATTCCATGTTTTTCGCCCGAACTCTTTGCCTATCTTCGTAACCCTAACCCCTCGAAATTTAAGCAATTCCGTAAAGCCGTTTCCGAACTGCGCGAAGAAGGAGCCGTACAGATTATGTATTCCAGCGACGAATCTAAACGCGACCCAATCTTGGCGGCGGTGGGGCAATTGCAAATGGAAGTGGTGCAGTTCAGGTTGCAGAGTGAATATGGAGTCGAGACTCAGCTTGATTGGCTGCCCTATTCTGTAGCGCGCTGGGTCGAGGGCGGCTGGGCTGCGGTTGAGGCGGTGGGGCGGATGTTCAATACGTTGGTGGTGAAAGATAGCTGGGAACGGCCCGTGTTGCTGTTTAAAAACGAGTGGAACTGTCAACAGCTTATGGGCGATCATCCCGATCTGGTCCTGAATGCGATCGCCCCAGTCGTTGCGGGTAAAGAACCGATCGCCATTACCTAAGCGTGTTTGATTGCTGCGTTTCGCGATAAAATGGGATAGTTATTCTGCTTGGCAACTGCTGTGAAACTGGCCTTTATCATTGACCCGATCGATCGGCTTGACCCCACCCATGACAGCAGTGTGGCCTTGATGGAAGCCGCGCAAGAAATGGGCCACGAAGTCTGGATGTTGCTGGCCAATTCATTGACAGTGATGGCAAGTAAAACCTGGGCCACCGTTACGCCTGTGAAACTCGTCCCCGTGACGTTGGGCAAAAATCGTTGGGTGGCGATCGAATCTTGGTTTGAACTCAGTACGTCTCAGTTTTTGCCGCTGGAAACCTTTGATGTTGTGTGGATGCGAATTGATCCGCCTGTCAACACCGCCTACCTATATGCGACTTATTTATTGGATTATGTGGATCCCACAAAAACCCGTGTGGTGAATGCGCCCAGTGGTATTCGGGCGGCCAATGAAAAAATGTACGCCCTGCAATTTTTGAACTCGATTCCCACCACGATCGTTACCCAAAATAAACAGGTGATTCGTGACTTTTTAGCCCAGGAAGGTCGAGTTGTGATGAAACCCTTGGGCGGGAAGGCCGGGGAAGGCATTTTGTTTTTGGAAGAGGGCGATCGAAACTTTAATTCCCACGTCGAAATAAGCACCGTACAAGGCTCGATCCCAGTCATGGTTCAGACTTATTTGCCGGATGCAAAATTGGGTGACAAACGAGTTATTTTGTTGAATGGGGAGCCGATCGGGGCCGTGAACCGAGTACCAACAGGCGATGACTTTCGGGGAAATATGGCGGTCGGTGGACGAGCGGACCAAGTAGATGTAACGCCTCGCGATCGGGAAATTGCGGCAGAATTGGCTCCGGCTTTACGGCGCGACGGCTTGATTTTTGTGGGGATAGACATTATTGGCGGCAATCTCACAGAGGTCAATGTCACCAGTCCGACGGGCATTCGGGAAGTCGATCGGTTAAGCGACTTGACCCTGGGAATTCAAGTGATGAAATGGCTTGAAAAGGGAATTTCTCCGCATTAAAAAAATACTCTTAAAATAAGATCCGGATTGCCCTCGCCCTAGGGAGAATATTTGGAAATGAAGGCAATCTGAGTTTATTGAATTAGCGATCGTATGAAATTCTCATTCCTAAGACTCCTAGACTATCCAAAGCGACGATTTAAAAATGATACAAAAAGCGTATTAAATAATATCCCTTGATTCGTCAGTTTCCTTCTTTTGAAGGAGTAGCTGCGGTCCATCTCGTCGTAAATTGAGGCCAGTATGATAGAGGGTATCAATCTGCCATCCAGGAGTTTGTGCTGAATTCAATTTGCCTAGCGTTAAAGGCTTCTAAACTTGCAGGTTTTTTAAAAATCGTGATTCCTAGAATTCGTCAATGGGTTGTGGTTAAGAATGGGCGTTTAAGAAATGGACTCGGTAGCGCCCTTTTAGTGACCTTGGTAGTATTAGTAATTCGATCGCTGTCGATGTTGGAAGGGTCAGAGTTCAGCGTGTTGGATCAGTTCTTTCGGATGCGTGGTGAAGAACCATTGGATTCGCGGATTGTGATTGTTGGTATTGATGAAAATGACATTACTCAAGGCTATCAATGGCCTATGTCGGATCAACAATTAGTCCAGGTTTTGACGCAAATTCAGGAGCTGAACCCTAGGGCCATCGGATTGGATTTGTATCGAGATATTCCGGTACCACCGGGGACATTACGACTAGAGAAATTTCTAGAAACCAACTCAAATATTATTGGTATTGAGCAGCTAGCGGATCGAAGTGGTGGCCTAGTTGGACCTCCGCCTGTATTACAAAAGGCCAACCGAGTTGGGTTTAATAATATTATTTTGGACAGCGATCAACGGGTTCGTCGATCGTTTTTATATTGGAAAATCGATCGGGGTGGATTGGTTAGGGAAAGTTTTTCACTGAAGTTGGCTAAACTTTATTTATCTAAAGAAAACATTTATGAGCAACCGTCTCCTCGACAAGTTTCAGATCTGAAATTAGGACGTGGAATTTTTCACCAGTTTCAAAGCAATGATGGCCATTATATCCATGCGGATGCGGGAGCGTATCAGGTGATGGTTAATTTTCGTGGAAAAAATATCCATTTTAAAACATTATCACTTCAAGACTTAATGTCAGGAGATGTGGCGGCGCAGATTTTGCGAGATAAAATTGTGTTAATTGGGACAACCGCTACCAGT
This sequence comes from Synechococcales cyanobacterium 340R_concoct_173_sub, assembly GCA_025354065.1. Next base: position 5,464 of record JANXNM010000603.1, read on the forward strand.
CTGAAGGATTTTGCTGCAACGCCCTATACCCATCAGCTTAGCGGCGCAACCTCGTTAATGAGCGGCGTGGAGTTGCAGGCGCAGTTCACAAGTCAGATTTTAGGAGCCGCTCTTGATGATCGATTATTACTGCAAGTTTGGTCGGAGCCACTGGAAATCGCTTGGATTGCCTTGTGGGGGACGATCGGAGTGTTTGCTTGTATGACATTTCGCAGTCCAAAACGATCGCTAATGCTGGTCTTGATCCTGGAGGCGATCGTTCTGGTGATTGGCTATGCGGCTTTTTTGAGGGGCTGGGTGATTCCTGTTGTGGCGGCGTTAGTAGCGTTGATTGCAGCATTTGCACTCGTGACCAGCCATGTGGCTCAATCTAAGGAAGAACTCCAGCGATCGAAAGATTTTTTACATCAAATTCTTAACACGATTCCCGATCCCGTTTTTGTCCAAGATCGGACCCATCGCTGGGTGGTATTGAACCAAGCCTATGGGCGATTTATTGGTGCAGATATAGAAGACCTAATTGGAAAAACGGTATACGATGTTTTCCCTCAACGGGAGGCAGATGCTTTCTATCAAGCAGATGAACAGGTCTTGCAGCAACAACAGGAACAGGAATATGAAGAAACGCTGACGGATTTGTTTGGTAAGACTTACTCCATTGCCACAAAGCGATCGTTGCACCGTGATGCCGAGGGAAATGTGCTGTTGGTGGGCGTAATTCGGGACATCACTCTGCGAAAATCCCTGGAAGAAAGCCTGCGCCGCACTACTCAAGAACTGTCCCAATCCAATCAAGAACTGCGAGACTCCCAAACCCAACTGTATTACTTGGCCAACCATGATCCATTGACGGGCCTGCCCAATCGTCAACTATTTCAAGAAAAACTCCAACAGTCAATCGAATTAGCTGCTTCCGGATCCCGAATGGTTGCGCTGTTATTTATCGATTTAGATGGGTTTAAGCAAGTGAATGACTCCCTAGGCCATGGTGTGGGCGATCAATTGTTAAAATCGGTGGCGAAGCGATTGATTGCTAGTTTACGAGCCAGTGATACGGTGGCGCGTCTTGGCGGCGATGAATTTACAGTAATTTTGACGGCGGTTCCAGGAGAGCCAGAGGTGGAGCAAGTCGCCCAAAAAATGATAGATACCATCGCGTTGCCTTACAGCTTTGATGGGCAGTTGGTTCGGGTGAGTGCTAGCCTTGGCATTGCACTGTATCCCCACCATTATGACACTGCACAAGGGTTATTGCAGGGAGCAGATGAGGCGATGTATGAGGCAAAAGCTGCTGGAAAAAATCGTTATGCGATCGTGAATCCAACGTCAAATAGTCCAGGTTATTGACTTGGACTCTAATTTTTCTGTCACAATAATAAAGGGCGGATAGGAGTGGATGATGACGACGATCGACTATTGGTTGATGGCAAGTTTAGGGTTTTTGGGTAGCTTTGGACATTGTTTAGGGATGTGTGGGCCGCTCAGTACGGCCTTGCTCCTCAGCGATTCGGCGAGCCAAAATAAATCTGTTTTTTTGAAATTTTTGCCCGTAATTTTGCTCAACATCGGGCGCTTGATTAGCTATTCCTTAGTTGGCGCATTCATGGGCGGGGTTGGGTCTGTGATGATTGCAGGTGGCGCTTGGGTGGGATTAGGCAGTCCACTTCGACAAGCTTTTGCTGTTGTCACGGGGCTGATGTTGGTGGGATTTGGATTCGCAGCTCTTGGCGATCGGGGCTTGCCGCAGCATCCATTCGCGGTCCGATTGCACAATGGTCTTAATCGCTGGATGGGCCGCTGGGTAATGGCTTCACCGGGAGTTCTCGGATTGCTGTGGGGACTAATGCCCTGCGGGTTTCTGTACGTTGCACAACTCAAAGCCGCCGAAACGTTAACTCCGCTGTCCGGAGCGTTGACGATGTTGGCCTTTGGACTTGGAACCTTGCCCATGATGTTGAGTGTGGGCGGGCTGGTGTCCCACTGGAGCCACGATCGCAGCCGTCAGTTATTTAAATTGGGCGGAGTTGTCACTGCGATCATCGGGGTTCTAACGATTTTTCGTACTAGTGAAATGGTCGATTTGACGGGTCATGGGGCGATCGGCTGCTTGATATTGGCTTTATCAGCACGTCCTTTAGCAAAAGTCTGGCCTAAGTTGTTTACATACCGTCGAGCTATGGGCGTTAGTGCGGGAATCTTGGCGATCGCCCACATGGCCCACATGCTGTCCCACAACCTCAATTGGAATCTTGGTGCTGTCAGTTTTTTACCACCCCAGCAGCAATGGGGCTATGTCGCGGGTTTGGGTGCGCTCTTGCTCTTATTGCCGCCGCTGTTCACTAGTTTCGATCGGTGGGTTAAAATTCTGGGGAGCGGGTGGCGAAAACTTCATTTGCTCAGTCTTCCAGGATTGGCCTTAGCCTTGGGGCATACGGTAATTATTGGATCTAATTATTTAGGAAATCCAGAACTTACGTCTCGCCAATGGAATCACACGTTATTATTACTCTTGACAGTTGTTGGTTTAATTGCAATTCGATCGGAATGGGTCTGGCAATGTCTGGGCCAAGGTGCGCACTATACTAAAGTGAAAAACTAGGGTGAAAACTGGTAAAACTCAGTCCGATCGTCCGATGTCTTGATACTGATGTTATGGCAAGTGGTTGACATCAATCGATCGAGTTTTTGATAGAGAATTCAGTACAATCTTAGTTGGGGCATTAAGTCATTAGCGGGCATGATTATTCAAACACAGCGCTATGCCGCACGATCGCGGACCACGTTTGACGTGCCAACGCAAACCGAAGAATCTCTTAGTGTGCAAAATCAAGATTTAGGGTTGTCTGCGCCAGCCTTTGCTCACAACGTCAAAACCTCCGGCAACGTCGCCGCCCTCTTCCATCTTGAACCCAATCACAACCCAAAAGCTGGAGATCCGTCGAAAATTTGGTTTGCCCTAACTAAACAAGGCGGAGAAGCGATCGCTCTCGATCAATGTAACTGCAAAATTACTATATACAGTAACCAGCAAGTCCTCTTTCAGCCTCCCCTTAGTCCTCTTAATGCTGAGCGCTACAAAGCCTTGCCCAGTGCTGTGGTGATGTTCCCAAAGGCTGGGATTTACCAAGTCGAAATTACAGGTACGCCCAAACAAGATGGCGATTTTGAGAGTTTCAAATTCAACTATGATGTCACCGTCCAACCGGGAAATGCTCTTCCACCTAATGCTTCAGAAAGCCCCATTAGTGCCCTTCTCAATCCAGATACCGTGATTGATTTACCAGGAATATTAGTATGGATGCCACTGGTTGCGATCGTTTTCTTTGGGCTTTGGTTTGTCAAGCGTCGTAAGCGATCGAAGTAATGCACTTCTTAATGGCAGCCGTTAAGGTTAACCGAGAAATTTTACGCACGTCAGTTTTCAATAAATTTAGGGTTTGAAGAATTATGATTGATCACGATGTGCTAATTATTGGCGGTGGCTTAGCTGGAACCCGTGCTGCTGTTGAAGTTGCACGCACTAATCCGGGACTCAGCATCGGATTAATTGCTAAAACCTATCCAATCCGATCGCATTCCGTCGCGGCCCAAGGCGGAATGGCAGCCACCCTAAAAAACGCCGATCCATCCGATTCCTGGGAAGCCCACGCGTTTGATACCGTAAAAGGCGGCGACTACCTAGCCGACCAAGATGCTGTCGCTATTCTGACCCAAGAAGCGCCCGATGTGGTCATCGACCTCGAACACATGGGCGTACTGTTCTCTCGCCGCGAAGATGGCCGCATTGCCCAACGCGCCTTTGGTGGTCACTCCCACAACCGTACCTGCTACGCCGCCGACAAAACAGGCCACGCCATCTTGCATGAGTTGGTGAATAATCTCCAGCGATATAATGTTACGCTCTACGACGAGTGGTATGTGATGGAATTGATTTTTGAAGACAACCAGGCCAAAGGTGTAGTCGCGTATCGAATCTTAGATGGTGCGATCGAAGTTTTCCGAGCTAAAGCCGTTATGTTTGCCACGGGCGGCTATGGACGAGTTTATAACACCACATCCAATGATTATGCCTCATGCGGGGATGGTCTGGCGATGACCGTGGCCGCAGGTTTACCCGTCGAA
>JANXNM010000620.1 GCA_025354065.1 Synechococcales cyanobacterium 340R_concoct_173_sub
ATCGGGAGGGCTATAAAACCTTAAAGTTCGGATGCCTTCGATCGCCTTCACTTGTGCCAGTGGCATCGTCTCTTTAACCTCATCTGGCAGTGTAAACCTCACCGGAAACGGGACAGGTTTGCACCAAATTTGTACCGTTTCATATTCGACATCGGCCAACATTTTCCTAAACTTCGACATGGATATTAACCCTAATTTTTGAGTGATTTGTTTCTGAGTTTTTACTGTCAGAAGTTACTGTCAGAGAACTGTCAGACCTGCCCTGACAGTGTTTGAGGCTCTAACCTGACAATTCCCTGACGCTCTGACAGTGGCAATTCTGACAGTGGATTAGACCCGTTCGATCGCCCTAGACACGGTGCCATTAGGCTTTGAATTCTGGACAAATTTAAAAGACTTTGACCTGATACAAAACATCTGTGCGATCGCTTGTGCCTCTTCAGATTTGCAACTTAAAGCGCGTTGAATTTCTCGGATAGGCAAGGATGTTTTTCCCTCTAAAAGAGATTCAAGCCGATCGAACTTGTCAGCAAGCGGGTGTTCTACTTTTGCCACTGGAGCAACCTCGATCGTCTGAGAGGCTTCCCACAATCGTTCGAGCCGATCGCGTGGTGGATCAAAAGAATCGTGCATCTCATAGTCAATCCCTGAACTAATCCGCTCGTCATGGGCAGTCTCAAATGATTCTCTCAATCCAGCCAGTCTTTCCTCTATCGATGGCGAGGATAAGGCGATCGGAGTTGACGACGGACCACCTAACCGGGCCAAAATCTCAGCGGAAAAATCTTCTTGGGCATTGTCCCTGTAACTCGACGGCATGATTAACAGGTTTGCGGGTTTGCGGGTGCAGGCGGCGATCTGGTATGGCTTGCCTTGATGTTCCTTGAGGGCATTTTTCAAAGCTTGCCCGCGCGTGAACATTGTCGAATTGCTTAAGGCAAGTTCGATCGTGATTTGGTTATCTCCCAGACCGACTGCCACGATCGAGAAATTAGCCCGGTCTTGTGCCCCTGATAATCCCAAGGCTTCAAGGTTCGAGTTCTGACCAATTAACCAGAGCCATACCCGATCCTCACGACCCATCCGACTAATACCCGCGATCGAATCGACAGCCCGATTGTAGAGTCTAGGTGCAGGCGATCGTTCTGCTGGAGGTAAGCTGCTGTTCTCTTCTTTGAAGTTGCGATCGAATGCCTTCAGAGCATCAAGCCAAGTATTCACCTCATCGATTATTACCAAGGTAGGCACCTCGGTTCGTTTCCCAATCTTTTGCCGATCGCTGCTTAATTTGTCTAACTTGAAGTAGACAAGCTCTAATCGATTAACCGATCGCTCTAAATCGTGGGGCTGATTGCTAAATGCTGATTGATATGATTTTGTCTGGAACAATCCATTCCACCGCGATCGTTTTGGATCAATCAATAGCAGTTCAAAACCAGCGATCTGGATGAACTTGTTAATGATGGGTTTTAGTAGTGCCATTGCAAAAGTAGTTTTCCCAGTGCCGTTTTCCCCCGCTAGCAAGATGTGACAAAACTCAGGCATAGCAAGCAATACAGCGGCTAAATCAAGACTAATAGAATCACCGGGCTTAACTGATGTTGACGACGGCAGCGCGGCGGTAGTTGCATCCTGGGCGATTACGATCGGCTGTAACTCAGTCTCTACAAGGGTTATAGATTCTCCCCTAGGTGCAATCGGGTTGTCATTATTTTGAAAGGCTTGCTGTGACTGGATTCTAGGATTATCGCCCTGGGCGCTCTCCACTAAAGAAGCAAGGGCATTACGATCGGATCGTCGGTAAGCCTTTAGCAATAGTCCGTAATCACTCGCAATTCTAGAAATCTGTTCACCGCCACTAATTCTTTGAGATAGCCGATCGAATACGGTCGGGTATGCCCGTAAGAATTTAGCCTCAAGTTCTCTATCACTTTTTGCACAATCACTATTCCAAGCCGTCAGACTGGCGGCTCCAATCATTGCGATCGGGATTATCATCGGCGCTGTAATTCCTGATAGTGCCAGCATTAGGCAACCACTGGCGATCGATCCAAACGTGGCGATCGTACTCAATTGAGTATCCTTTTCTAGCTCGTTTTTGTCGGTTTCTATGGCCTCTAAAACATAGGCTCGATCAATGACAAAACCTTGACTTATCCAACTTGAGAGAATGGGCAGGTCTTCAGATTCTTTAAAATAATTCGCCATTTTGAATGCTCCCATTTAATAAAAAAATAGGGCAGATTTCTCCACCCTAAACAGCCTTAAAGCCTTACAGTGTCGCGGTTTGCGCTATCACGGATAATCTGTGCGAGTTCTCGTTCATCAGCCGATAAAAGCTTTTCACCTGATTCGGACACTAGCCGTAAGCCAAATTCAACCCCAATCATTCCGATGAATGAAAGTATTACGGCTCCCCAACTCAATCCAAGAGGGGAAAATACTCCGCCCCCGATGATAAGTACCGCAAATTCAAGGCCATAAAATCCATATCGTTTAAATCGATTGAATTGATTGTTTTTAAGATTCCGATTCTGGAATTCATCGATCGCGGTCTCAGCTTCAGGGGTAACAGAACTGTTGAAGTTAGGCAGTTCATGTGGTGCCCGTGTGATTCGTACTAGGGCTGCGATCGCACTATCTAAATTCAAATCATCAAGTATTGGGGTTAATTCGTTCATCTGGACAAACCCCCAAATAAGCACACCTGATAAACCTGCAATGCCGCCCAAAGATGCCAGTACGGTAATCCATGAGATTACATTTAGATATGCAGCAAAAATTGTAAATGCCATATTTAACAGCATTGCCCCACGCCATGAAATCACCCACTGGAAGCCCTGTCTTAGCCCGATCAACAAGTCATCTAAATTGATCCGTCCGTCACCATTACGATCTAAAGGATTAGATTTTTGAGCATTAGTTTTCATTTTGAATTCTCCAAAAATGATTAGTTTGATTAAGGTTTGAAGCCGCGCTGTTTAAGCGTTTTCGAGATTTCTTCGGGTTGTCCTTGTCGAAGATAGTCAACCACTCCACTACCATTCACTTGAGCCGTAAGCCCTTCCCAGTCGCAAATGTGTGTACCCGGCGGTAGTGGTCTTTGCGTCTTTGCATCGACTGGGATTGTGTTTGGGGCGATCGGGCTACTAAGTAACCTGCAATTAGTAGCGCGGTTTGATGCGACTAAAACACCCTGAGAGGCAATATTCCAGGCAATCACCCGAGGGGCGATCGTGGCTGCGCAGGATACGGCTGATAAGAGAAATCCCGATGCAAGTAGAATTCTTTTGGTAGTGTGATCAATCATTAATCCACCTCACTGCGATCGGCTAACATCGCAGCAAGCCCGAGTAATAGGCTTAATTCATTCGATCGATCGAATCCATCCATGATTTCGAGAATCGCGTCTACATGAACTGAAACAACCATCTCCATAGCTGACATGAACCCGGTTAATTCGCCTTCGGAATGTGGACTATCTAGATCGGTGTTGCAAGCTGCTGAGAATATCGTGATGAAATCGAGTAGATCGGATCGATCGAGGTTTTGCAATCGATCGCCAAACATTCCCACAAGTTGCTGAGTATGGGGCGTATCGCAGTAAAAAGTTAGTGGCTGTGACATGATTGGTTAGGCTCCGATTTTGTTTAATTTGTGGGCTGTTTGAAAGGCGATCGTTACTTTGCGAGAGGGCGATCGTCTTTTGCGTTTGGTGGATTTGTCAGTCATGCCGTGGGATAGATCCACAAATTCACACGGCGGGAATAGTTCAATTTGCTTCAATGTTCATTCAATCCTCAAAACTGACTAATCCGTCAAACTCATCTATGTCATTTTCAGCCGATCGCGGAGAATGATTAATACTTCCAACGATCGGGGCATTCCCGGTTAGATAGCAATTCAGAATATGCTCCAAACCGTCTTTTAAACTGGTACTTCCCAGCTGGGCAGCAACCGATCGCAGTAGTTCAATATGCCGCGCCTTAGAGACGTAGACGGCGGTTCGTGTGGTCATTTGTTAGCCCTGCACTGATTTGATTTAAGCTGAATTCAATTGCTAGCTTTTGAACTCAATTGCTAGGGTTTGAACTCAGTAAGACAAGATTGCGAGATGTTTTTAAGTTAAGTTGAATTCAATTGCTAGCATCTGAGTTCAATTGCTAGCTTTTGAACTCAAATCTATTAACACCCTCTCAAAGCCACTTGATACAGTCCCTTAGCATTGAGAAACCGGGCATTGTCTGGAACTTCGATACCACGCTTAGAGAGTAGATTTTTCACACCGGGTAACTGTGACCCACCGCCTACCGCAATTACAGCCGTAGCAGAACTGATTCTAGATTCTGCTTTTTTAAGTAGTGGTTTCAAACCAGATTCAAACCAGATAGGCAATTCTGAAATGTACGATTCCTTAAAGTTCCAGCCATCGCTACGGGTGCCATAACTGAAATCACCGCGCTCAATGCCTTGACGGATAAGGTGACGATCGGCGGGTTTTAGAAGATGTTTCCGTACCGCGTCACAGGTTGCGATCGATTCGATAAGCGATTCCACACCCGCATCATGGGCATAGTCACGATCGGTTAGCTGCAAGCCATTAAATGCTGAGACGATCGCGGTTCCGTTCCCCAAGTCGAATAGAAGCGCGTTGGTGAAATCAAACGTATTTTTTAATGCAACGGCCACGCCTGAACCTTCCTCTAGAACTCGTTCTACTCTGATATTGATAGTTGACTGCTTGCTATTAATACGGACCTTGTGGATGCCCTCTAAGGCTTGCTTGATTTGCTTACCGAACACTTTGCCGTCGTGAACACTGGCACAGATACTTAAGCTCCACTCAGGGCGGTGCGGTTGATTTGATAGGGCACTCAGTAGCAGCTGGAGACACAATTGAGCTTTGCCCTCACTGGAATCGTTCACTCGGTGAATGCCGCCCGGTGATTGGTAATAGGCATTGATTCCGCCAATCCATTG
>JANXNM010000625.1 GCA_025354065.1 Synechococcales cyanobacterium 340R_concoct_173_sub
GTCATTGATGAGGTGATTGAAAAAATCAAGGAAGGAACCATTGAACAAGTCCGATATGATCCGAAGACAGCAAGTCTTACGCGGCTCTGACTAAAACAAAACGTCAGTTATCATTAGCTTAAGTTTTAACTCCTGTGAGGCTCCCGAATGGCTCCGGCCCGGTCTAATTCGTTAAAAATTTCTCCAAAAGCGATCGCCTGGATAGACATTGCCGCGATCGGTGCTTGGGGAATTTTGTTGTTGGAGTATTGGTTCACGCAAAAATTAAGTCTGCTGATTCATCCTAGCTATAATCCACTGTCGTTTATCTCAGGAATTTTATTACTGACGATCGCTGCTTATCGGGCTTGGACGGTGGTGAATCAATCGCGATCGAAGCAGCCATTGCCCATTGTGCCGCACTTGAGTTTGTTGCCCAATGGCGTGGGAAGTATTTTGCTCCTTGGGGTCGCGATCGCCGCCATATTTATCACACCACAGCCCTTCAATAGCACAACCGCCATCCAGCGCGGAGTCGGCGACATAATTACCAACACCCAAGTCAAGCCCCAATCCTTTCGCGCCATGACGAAACCTGAAAATCGCAGTCTAGTGGACTGGATCCGCACATTACAGGTCAGGCCCGAACCAGAGACTTACATCGGCCAAAAGGTGAATGTGAAGGGATTTGTGGTCCATCCCGATAATTTCTCGCCTCAATATTTTAGAATCACCCGTTTTATTGTCACCTGTTGCGCAGCGGATGCTTATCCCATCAGTCTGCCCGTGCGCCTCAGTGTAGGCGATCGATCTTTATACAAACCTGACAGTTGGCTGGATGTGGAAGGGACAATCATCGTCGAGACCCTAGCCGACCAGCGACAGATTGTAATTCAAGCGAGTCAGCTCAAACCTGTTCCCCAACCCGATCGACCCTATGACTATTGATCTAACTAGAGAGGCGCTAAGTGCTCGCTTTCCTACAAAGTGTAAACTTTATTAAAATCTACTTCCAATCGAAGAAGCTTCACGATATATTCAAATCAACGAATTCATATCCGCGTTAAGGCCAGGATCGAACGAAGGATCAACCTTTTCGCGCAGCACCACAAAGCTTTGGACTGATTCGAATACCTTTACCACCCCTCTAGGAGGATACGGCTATGGCATTTGCTAACAGCTCGACTACTGCAAATCAGTTTCAATTAGTGACTACCATCAAAAGCATTTTGGTCTGGTCATTCGTTTTGACAGTTTGTATGCTTGTGCTCGGGTTTCCAATTTTGATGCTTATGGTTGCAGTTGGGTCTTTAACGGCTGTGACACTTCACGCAATTTTGCCCACCAGCGCAATGCTGATGACAGCGATCGGATTTATTGGTTTTCACATTTTAGGGATTTTGGCGGCATCGGCTTTCTTGACCCTGAAAGGAATTCATCCTCAAGAAATTGAATGGCTTCGTTGGTTGAACGGTCAAGCGAATCCTGAAACTCTCTCTGTCTATGCTTCTTGCCCATTGACCTGCGATCTCAAAGGTTAATGCTCGGAACTGAATGAAATGGTCTTAAGGTTCGACATTATTGTTGAGCCTTTTTTATGACAATTTTTAGTTGTAAAGATTATTTACAGATATTTATTGCTTAAGGTTCCATCTGCGCGAAAGTCTAGTTCTAGAAAGGCGTCGATCGTAGCTCTCAGCCACTAGCATAATGAACAGTTGTACTGTTATTTTGTATATCATTGCCATGAACTCATCCCCCATCCCGGTTTGCATTACAGTCGGGACTCGGCCCGAAGCGATCAAAATGGCTCCGGTCATTCAAGCCTTTAAACGATCGCCCCAATTTCACACCACGGTCATTCTCACGGGACAACACCGGGAAATGGTGGACCAAGTGATGCAACTGTTTAATCTGAACGCCGATTACGACTTGGCCATCATGCAGCCAAAACAAACGCTCACCGACATCACCTGCAACGCATTACGGGGACTTGATGAGTTATTTGAAAAACTAAACCCCGCGATCGTCTTGGTTCAGGGGGATACCACTACTGCCTTTGCTGCCGCCCTCGCCGCGTTTTATCAAAAAATTCCGATCGGCCATGTTGAAGCGGGATTACGCACTGACAATATTCTTAATCCATTCCCCGAAGAAGCCAACCGTCGTTTGGTGTCTCAAATTGCACAATTACACTTTGCTCCGACTAGTCTCTCTGCCGAAAATTTGCGAAAATCTGGCGTTCTCAGCGGCATTCATCAGACAGGCAACACTGTAATTGACGCTTTGTTACAGGTTGCCGATCGCAATCCTCCCTGTGAAATTTCAGGACTGGACTGGAGTAAATACCGGGTTATTTTGGCCACTGTCCACCGCCGCGAAAACTGGGGCGAACCATTAAGTAACATTGCGAATGGAATGCTCAAAGTATTGGAAGCTTTTCCTGACACCGCAATTTTATTACCGCTGCACCGAAACCCCACCGTCCGCGAACCTTTAACGACAATGTTGGGCGGTCATCCTCGCGTCTTTTTGACAGAGCCGTTGGACTATGTGGAATTGGTCGGGGCGATGAAACGATCGTACCTATTGCTCACGGACTCCGGCGGTATCCAAGAAGAAGCACCGAGTTTGGGTAAACCTGTGTTGGTGCTACGGGAAACCACGGAACGACCGGAAGCGATGATGGCGGGCACGGCCAAATTGATTGGGACGGACACCGATCGGATTTTAACTGAAGCCACTGTGCTGTTAAGTGATCAGAACTCTTATGACGCAATGGCAGGTGCAATTAGTCCATTTGGGGATGGAAAGTCCGCCGATCGAATTGTTAAGCTTGTGACCGATTATTTCTCGTCACGAATCTAATAAATTGTGTTTTGACTCGCGCAACTCGTTCCAGAGCTGCTTAATTCTCTGATAAGCTTCATCAGGCGGAATCTTCCCAGCGGTTTCCAAATTGCACAAAATTGAAATTCGCTGGGCAAATTCTTGAAGATTGGCATCAAAGGCTAAATGCTCAGGCGAGAATTCTCCCCGAAACGGAGCACGAGGCGCTAAGAAATTTTCCTTACTTAAATCAGAATCTCGACTCATTCCAAGCAACCTCGTCTTAATAAAAGTTCTATAAACGCACTGAAGCCTAGTCTATCTTGTGATTCTTCCATTGTCGTCGCCCATACTAAACCTAGTTTCGTCCTCCTAGACTTAATCCTCTGGACTCTGGATCCCATGAACCCCCTCAATCCGATCGCCGTCTCTGTCATTATTCCCATTTATAACGGTCAATCGGATCTACCTGATTTACTTCGATCGCTCTACGCTCAGACCTACGATCGCGATCGAGTCGAATATTTAATTATCGATAATGGCAGCCAAGATAGTACCTGGAACGCGCTTAAACAGGCTGAGATTGAAGCCCAAACCGATCGTTTCCCGTTGAAAATCCTTCAAGAATCCAAAATTCAAGGCTCCTACGCCGCCCGAAATCAAGGGATCCAGGCAGCAACTGCTGAAATCCTGGCCTTCACCGATGCCGACTGTCGCCCCGAACCGGATTGGCTAGCGAATCTGATGGAACCGTTTGACTCGAATTTAGCGATCGATTCCGGCTCTAACTCCGCAAATCTAGGTTGGGTAGCGGGTGAGGTGAGCGCATTACCTAGTAAAAACTGGCTGGAACGCTATGCCGATCGGGCCGAAACTCTCTCTCAAAAACATACCCTCGCCAATCCCTTTTCGCCCTATGGCCAAACCGCCAATCTTGCGGTCCGCAAAGTTTGTTTTAGGGAGGTTGGATTATTTCGCCCCTATTTGACCACAGGTGGTGATGCGGATCAATGTTGGCGGATTGTACGTCAAACCGATCGGAAATGGTACTTTGCGTCAAATGCGGTTGTGCGTCACCGTCACCGATCGACGCTTAAAGATCTGATGAATCAATGGCAGCGCTATGGCCGATCGAATCGATTTCTCCACGATTTGCATGGAATCGAACTGATGAAATTGCCCAAATTATCCTATTACGCCTATCGTCTCAGTCGTTGGGCCTTTAAAGAGCTGCCGATCGCACTGTTTAAGCGAAATTTATTAGACGCACTCTCGACTCCCGTGGGGCTGTTGTGTTTACGATCGCGGTGGCGTGGTCAACTGAATGCGACCTTGCCCGAAGCTGCCCGAGAGATTCCAGCCCTGACCGTACCTCAACCCGAATACGGGGAACCGCAAATCTCGTTTAAGCCATTGAGGTAAAGTAGACACAATATATAATGTCTATTTCCTAAACGAAGGCTGTAAATAATGAGCGATCAACTTCTCCTCGTCGATGACGAACCCGCATTGCGATCGGCGGTCCAAGCCTATCTTGAAGAAAGTGGCTTCACAGTCCAGACTGCCACCAATGGAAACGAAGGCTGGGAGATGGTCCAACGCTTAACGCCTGACTTGGTGATCAGTGATGTAATGATGCCTCAGGCAGACGGCTATCAATTTTTGAAAAAACTTCGGGATGATGTGCGGTTTCAAGCATTACCTGTGATTTTTTTGACCGCACGGGGCATGACGGGCGATCGGATTACGGGCTATGACGCGGGATGTGATGCTTACATTTCCAAGCCATTTGACCCCGATGAGCTAGTCGCGATTATCAAAAGTATTCTCACGCGCCAACGGGCAGCCCAAGCCGGATCCGGTGATGTCGAAAATCCAGATGTCGCCGAACTCGCCCGCCAAATTAAAGAAATTAAAGCCCTACTTACCCAGAAAAACGTCTTTCAACCGAGCGGCCCACCCGTCAACATCGACTTCACTCCCCGTGAACAAAGCGTTCTAGAACTGGTCGTCGATGGCCTAATGAACAAAGAAATTGCCCGTCGCCTAGAAACGAGTGTCCGAAATGTCGAAAAATATGTCAGCCGATTGTTTACAAAAACAGGCACCAACAGCCGGACTGAGCTAGTTCGATTTGCGCTAGAACATGGACTGATCCCCCCCCGATCGATCTAATACTTGTTAAAATTTGGTGTGATATATGTAATAGATCCTAATTGATGGATAGGATCCATTACATATATGTGAACTAATTCATTACTTTTTGTGAAGTGTCAATCTACACATTAAGTAGACTCTTGTACTAGAGTAGGGAACATTACTAGAAATCGCGATAAAAAACACGTTTAGACGAGTCAATTCACTTGGAGGCACCTCCCATGGCGGTTGTTTCGGCAGGTACACTCATGTGTGAGAGACCGTTGTATGAACGGAGACCACCATCCCAGGATTCAGATGCGTTACGAAGAATATTTTTGTCAATTGATGAAAATAGTTGTCCGACGATTTACAATTTTCACATGCACACTATGCATTCTGATGGACAATTGAGTCCCGATCGGATCGTTGAGCAGGTACTAGAGATTGGCCTAAGCGGATTTGCGATTACGGATCATCATTCAGTTTCTGGGTCTAGAGTCGCACAGCAGTATCTTCAAGACTGGAGTTCAGCGCCTGGAAACTTAGCCAAAAAAGTGCCCCATCTTTGGTTTGGAACAGAAATCACGTCTCAATTACTGGATATTGAGGTGCATATTTTAGGCTATGCCTTTGATCCAGAGCATCCCGCGATCGCTAACTATCTTCAAGGTACGTCTCCCAAGGGCGATCGAGCGCAGGCACATCGGGTTATTGCCGCCATTCAAAAAAGTGGTGGGATTGCCGTTTTAGCCCATCCTGCTCGTTATCGTAAGCCCTATGAACAGATCATTCCAGCAGCGGCGATGATTGGGATTGATGGCGTAGAAACGTTTTATGCCTATGGAAATCCAAAACCTTGGAAAGCGAGTGTTGAAGAGACTCAAAAAGTGGGAGAACTGAGTGCCCACTACAAACTTTTGAATACTTGTGGGACTGATACCCATGGTAAAAGCCTACTTCAACGGGTCTAAATGATTATTTCTAAACAGCGTTAAAGCCCCGAGAAAATCCGGGGCTAACGATTAAAAACGGTACGCTACAAAAATCAATATTCCACTCGTAATAACTAACAGCGCGACTAACCCAATAGACTGACCAAGATTTCGAGAAGAGTTACGTTCCATGGGAGGCTCGCTGCAAATTATTGCATAAATTTGGATACTCAAACCTTACCAGTTGTGTCAGGGGATCAGTGATTTTGTTCACTAAACTTGGTGTTATTAACGTTTATCTTAATACTCGAAACTACTATTAATCTTTCATTATTCAAAGACTTAAATCTAGAAGTAATGGCTCATTATTTGTTTAGCTTTGTATCTTTCAGATGTCTATTTTAGTTGGCTCCGATCGCATCTACCCTCCGGCAAAATTAACATCGCATCCCCAAACGAGAAAAAGCGATAGTCCTTTTCAATGGCTTCGGCGTAGACTGCTAATAATTTCGATCGCCCGATTAATGCACTCACCATCATCATTAAGCTCGACTTCGGCAGATGAAAATTGGTAACTAATCCATCCACTACGCGCCACTCGTAGCCAGGATAGATAAACATGTTGGTTTTGCCGCAATAGGGATGGAGCGAACCCGAACTAGCCGCGCCTTCCAACGATCGAACACTGGTCGTCCCCACGGCAAACACTCGCCCGCCCTGCGCTTTGGTCTGCTGAATCTTGTCAACCGTTTCCGACGACACCTCTATCCATTCGCCATGCATCTCGTGCTGCGTAATGTCTTCAGACTCCACCGGACGGAAAGTGCCAATGCCCACATGTAATGTCACAAAGGCTCGATCGATGCCTTTCTGGGCCAATTTATTCAATAATTCCGGTGTGAAATGCAATCCCGCCGTTGGAGCTGCTGCTGCGCCTAAGGTTTCGGCATACACCGTTTGGTATCGGTCATCTTGGGCTGTGGACTCTGTAATGTAAGGTGGCAACGGCATATGACCATAGTCATCCAACACCTCCAGCAACGATTGTCCATTTTCTACCGTAAACTCCAGAATCCGGCCCCCACTCGCATCATCCCGATCGGTTACAACAGCGCTAAGGCCGCCCACTATCCCCTCATTTGGTATGAAGTGAATCACTGCACCAGGCTGGAGCTTGCGTCCCGGCTTAACCAATGCCAACCAACTATTGCGCGATCGTTCCTCTAAAAGCAAAACTTCTACCTTGCTTCCCGTGATCTTGTGACCGTAGAGGCGCGCTGGGATCACCTTCGTATTATTGAGAACCAAGAGATCTCCTGGTTTTAAGATTTCGTCTAAGTCGTAAAAATGACGATGCTCAACGTTATCTGAAATCACTAAAAGCTTGGAATGGTCTCGCGGTTCGGCGGGATTTTGGGCGATGTAGCCATCTGGAAGCAGATAGTCGTAGCTGGAAAGTTGACGATCGAGATCCATGGGAGTCATGAGTGGGGATGAAACTTGAGGTGAAATAAATTATTTTTTAATGAAATCTGTAATAAATACAAAGAAACACTACTATAGTTCGACTCAATGCATTCATATATGCCGTATAGTGATACGTAATAAGAGTTCAAAATACAGAATTAATTAACAAGTTGTATAGCGCGAGTGCTGGCTCGACATTTGGGTAGTCTCCCGCTACAAGATTGGGGACATGCCCTCTACTCGAAACGCACAATGCGCTGAAAAATCAAAGTATTGCATTTGCAGGACAGTCATTACTATGGATTACCTTTATTACCTTGCGAATGCCAGCTTAACCCTGAGGATTGTAGAGTTTCTACATGCTGGCACTCAATTACCCCTAGGCTTCATGACCGTGATTCATCGTCTTGATGGATGGGTTGTTCGCGTGAAGTTTGCATGCCCAGTTGATGCTCAACAAGATGGAGACTTTAGGTCTTTTCTAAATGAGCTTGGCATTCCTTATGATCCTAATATCCGCGTCAAGATGGCCCTTTGGGGATTAGAAAACGGTCAAAGTCCCGTGGAAGTGATGCAACAATATCAAATTGCGGTTGTTTCCCATGGTCGTCCCGATCGGATTGAGATTGAAGCCTTCCGTGAGCAATTTGTTCAAGGGTTGGGCTACTGTCCTGAAACGTTAGCCTAGATTTATTTTTTGCTGGGCTTGGGTCACCGATCGATCGAACGGCGAGATTTTATAGATTTTTACCTCATCGGTTGATCAAAAGCATGTATTAAGTAATTAATCAATATGAACTCATGTTTTTCAAACGTCCGGGTGAAACCACTTGGGCTTTTAGCGTTGGAATAGTGGGCGGGTTGGCGCTGGATGGGTTGGCACTGCACTAGAGCAATATCGAAGCGACAGTTCCGATCGTGATGTTTTGGGTGTTTTACTAAAAATAGTTGGGCCGTTTTCCAAAGCTTAATTTGCTTGCTGCGAGTGACGGCCAACACGCCATCTTGATCAATGTTGTGGGGCGATCGGGTCTTGACTTCAATGAATATTAAATCACCGCTTCTGTTGAGTGCGATGATGTCAATCTCGCCTAGTACGCAATGCCAGCGCTGGGTCAGAACTTGGCCTCCTTTGGTGGGAATCCATTGCGCGATTAGATCTTCGCCTGATCGTCCGAGTTCGTCTGTTGCAGGCATGATGGTAAATTTAGGATTAATTTTGTCTTTAAGAGTGGTTAGTGATCATGGTTAGAACGCACATTCTGGATTATTGCCGTCAACAAATCCGTTGTCTGTTTCAAGTTGTCATGACGATCGTAATTGTGGCGACAGGACTGGTTTGGGGGAATGCCACAGCTATTGCGGATGATTACACAAAAGATGTGCTGATTCGGGTGGATATGTCCGGCAAAGATCTGAGGGATTCTCAGTTTAACCATACCAATTTGCGAGAGTCGAATCTAAGCCATACCAACCTTCGTGCCGTAAATTTATTCGCTGCAAATTTGGAGTTCGTTAATTTATCGGGTGCTGATTTGAGTTTTGCGACCTTAGAAAGTGCGCGGATCACCGATGCTAATTTAAGCAATGCCAATTTAGAAGGTGCATATACCTCCAATGCAAAATTCGATCGGTCCAACATCGAGGGCGCGGACTTTACGGACGTAGACATGCGAGAGGATATGCGTAAAGATCTATGTAAGGTTGCATCTGGAGTAAATTCTAAGACAGGTCGCGCAACTCGGGAAACACTGTTTTGTGATTACTAAATTTTACGATTGCTAGCGTTTTTTTGTCTGGTCGCTCTTGCATTGAGAGAATTCCACAATTTTCTGGTCGCGTTTTATATTGATGTTGCAGTCTCCAAAAAAGTCGTGGCCCAAAAGTGCCTCGGTCCCAATTGCAACGGGCAATCCTTCAACCGAATTGTCGCCGATCCTAATAGAGTCAACATAGCCCACCTGAAACTCGACTTCTCCGCCGGGTGTCTGGGCAGGCACCGATCGCACCGCCTTAACCTGGAGTATTTTAGACATTGATTCCGTGATCATTGTATTGCTGGCTCCCGTATCAACCATCATCTCAAAGCTGACGGAACCATTAAACATCACATCAATGATAGGGATATTGTTGCGATAGGACTTAATGGTTGCTTGGTAGTTGACTCCGACCATTTCTATCGGCTTTGAGCTAGGTTGGGCCGGGACTATCCTTTGAGTCGGGGTAAGGTTCTCTTGGTCACTGGATTGCACTTGAAATTCTTTAAGTTTTGCCTTCGATCGCGCTACACCTTCTTCTAGTAGCACCAAATCCTTGAGCGCTGTTGTTCGGTTGAGATCATGCTCTGGAATTTTTTGCATTAAATTTACCGCCGTTTGCCACTGAATCACCACCGCCTGCCAGTCTTCGACAGATTTTGCCTGTTGGCCCAGTTGGGTGGCGGTTTGGGCGGTAGCGATCGCGGTTTGATAAAGGGGACTGGTGGCGATCGCCGTGGATTGGATGGGCATGGGCGGCAGGCTGGGCAGGGGAGGCTCGATCGTCTGGGACGGGGGCGCGATCGTTTGGCATCCGGTCCCGGCCAACATAAAAGTAAGCAAAGTAAGCGCTACGATCGGGAGGCGCATAGAATAACGACGACGCGTAGAATTGGAGTGAATAGGTAAGATCTGAAACGTCATGGAAGCAGAAAAATAGTAACTGGAAATCGAAATTGAATTCGACAATCCTGACTTGAGTGAATCACGTCTATGCCATAATGTTTCGGATTTGCTTATTTTTGATTATTTCTTTTGTTCAGTCCCCTCTTTTTGTTCAGTCCGTTCATTGCAGGTAATTACTAATGGTCTCCCTTTCTTCCACCCAGCCTGCGCTTTTAGTGTTGGCCGATGGTACGGCCTACCCAGGATTTTCCTTTGGTGCATTGGGGACAACGATCGGTGAGGTGGTCTTTAATACGGGAATGACAGGCTACCAAGAAGTGCTGACGGACCCGAGCTACAGCGGTCAAATGGTCACATTTACCTACCCAGAACTGGGAAATACAGGGGTCAATGGTGATGATGAAGAGTCCGATCGGCCCCATGTCAGAGGCGTGATTGCGAGAAATATTTGTCAGCGTCCGAGCAATTGGCGATCATCTCAATCCTTGCCAGAGTATCTGACACAGCATAATGTTATTGGGATTTACGGGATTGATACCCGATCGCTCACCCGAAAATTACGATCGTCCGGGGCAATGAATGGAGCGATTTCTACAGAAATTTTGGATCCAGCGGATTTGGTTCTACAGGTCCAAGCCGCACCCAGTATGGCCGGACTTAATCTCGTCAAAGCTGTGACCACGAATCGAACTTATGAATGGACCGAACAGACTGAAGCGCTGTGGGAATTTAGTGACGGCATCGCGAAATCTACGGTAAATCCCCCAGAATATACCGTGGTAGCCCTCGACTTCGGGATCAAGCGCAACATTCTGAAGCGACTGGCGAGTTATGGCTGCCGTGTAATTGTGGTGCCTGCGGATACGTCCGCCGAAGAAATTTTGAGCCATAATCCCGACGGTATTTTCCTTTCTAATGGTCCGGGCGACCCGGCTGCTGTCATTGAAGGCATCACCACAACCCGATCGCTCTTAGACTCTGGTAAGCCTATCTTTGGGATTTGTATGGGCCATCAGGTGCTGGGTTTAGCCCTTGGCGCGGAGACTTTTAAGCTAAAATTTGGGCATCGAGGTCTTAATCATCCAGCCGGCCTAACTAAAAAAATCGAAATCACCAGTCAAAATCATGGCTTTGCTATCGAACCAGATAGCTTGGCTCTCGATCGTCTGGAAATTACTCATTTAAACCTAAACGATCAAACCGTGGCGGGCTTTAAACACAAGACTTTGCCGATATTCTCTGTGCAATATCATCCTGAAGCAAGTCCCGGTCCCCACGATGCAGATTATCTCTTTGAACAATTTGTCGCCACATTTAGGAAAAACGGTATATACTAGCTCGTCCGATTAATAGATATCGAGTTGTAAGACATCGAGCTAGGAGGCGCGCTATTCCTGAGCAACTGACCTTGACCGTTAGCCTAAGAGGCACACGTGAAGTCAAGGATAATTACCAAATCTTTCGCCTTGCCGGATTACTCGACGCATTTTCTGAAGCAATCTTCCGTAAGGTTGTGGCCAAGTGCGTTGACGACAGCTTTAAGAATGTCATTTTAGATCTTTCACAGATTGACCTGATGGATAGCTCTGGTTTAGGGGCGATCGTTCAGATTTCTAAGAAGGTAACTTCCTCGGAAGGCCGTCTTCAGATTGTGACGAATGCGCGTGTGACCCAAACGCTGAAGTTGGTGAAGCTTGACAAAGTGTTCTCCCTTCATCCCGATTTGGTGAGCGCTATTGCAGCTTTTAAGTCGGCTTAACGTTTTTTCTTCGGAAATTGCACTCAATCGGTTGCTTTAGAGCATTTGATTTAGAGCATCTGACTTAGACCATTGTATTTATGATTGATTTCGTGCTACTCAGATTAATCAGGCAAGCTACTTATTGGGACTTGTCTAGAGGACTCTGGGTAGTTTTTTTGTGATTATATTTTGTGATTAACTCTGTTTCCAGCCGATCGGCTCCCCTGCAATCGTCTTTATCATTGGCCGACGTTCAGCGCATTTCCCCAAGTGCTCTAGCATATTTAGGCGATGCCGTCTATGAGCTATATGTGCGACAGTTGCTCATCTTTCCGCCTCAACGAATTCAGTCTTACCATCAACAGGTTGTGTCTTGGGTTCGGGCAGAGTCCCAGGCTAAAACCCTCGATCGGTTATTGGTGCATCTGAGTGAGCCTGAGTTGGCCATTGTAAAACGTGGTCGTAATGCTGCTCCCCAACGGTTAAAACGGGTTGATCCCGAAATCTATCAAAAAGCAACCGCCTTGGAAACCTTGGTTGGCTACTTACATTTGACTGACAGCGATCGGTTGATGATGCTTTTACAGACTATTACCCAAGATTTAGAGCCTTAGTAGAGTTTCGAGATCGATCGGAATTTACGGATTTTAAAATCTTCTAAACGTTTAATCTTGATTTTAATCTCTTGTTGTTTTAATCTCTTGTTGTTTTTAATCTCTTAAGTTGCGATTAGTTGAACTTTGTCCCCTAAGGGTTTAGTGTGATAGACCGCGTTCATGAATGATGAATAGCGTTGACCTAAAATTTTGTCACGATCACGGCCTAGAGTTTATAACCTCTGAGTTCTGATGCACAAAATCTCAGGGGTTCAGAACTGGTTTTTAGGCCGATTTTGAAATTGTTTTTTGTTTTGTTCTCTTCAGTTTCCCTGTTGGTAGGGTGGTTTTCTTATGGCATACGATAAGCGCAGTTCTAATGACAAGCCCCGTCGCAAGCCAGCAGGTAGTTCCTCTGGCAGTGGTGGTGGATATCAAGGCGGCAGCGGTGGTGGTTACAAGGGCCGATCGGATAGTGGCGGCGGATATCAAGGTGGTAACGGTGGCGGTTATAAACGTCGCGATGAAGGGACGGGCGGCGGTGGCGGATATCAAGGCGATAATCCACGTCGTGAAAGCAGCGGCGGTGGCGGATACCAAGGTGATAACCCTCGTCGTTCTGAAAGCAGTGGCGGTTATCAAGGTAGCAACCCTCGTCGTGAAGGCGGCAGCGGCGGGTATCAAGGTAGCAATCCTCGTCGTGAAGGCGGTAGCGGCGGGTATCAAGGTAGCAACCCTCGTCGTGAAGGCGGTAGCGGCGGGTATCAAGGTAGCAATCCTCGTCGTGAAGGCGGTAGCGGCGGGTATCAAGGCCGATCGGAAGGCGGATATCAAGGTCGTTCCGAAGGCGGTAGCAGCGGGTATCAAGGTAGCAATCCTCGTCGTGAAGGCGGTGGTAGTGGCGGGTATCAAGGCCGATCGGAAGGCGGTGGCGGCGGATATCAAGGCAGTAATCCCCGACGTGAAGACGGTGGTGGCTATCAAGGTCGTTCCGAAGGCGGTAGTGGCGGCGGGTATCAAGGCAGCAATCCTCGACGTGAAGGCGGCGGTGGCGGATATAAAGGTGGTGGTGGCGGCTACAAGGGTCGTTCTGAAGGTGGCGGTGGCTATAATCGTGACGAAGCCCGATCGGATTCCGGTGGACGGCCATTCTTCGATCGTAAACCCCCAGCTCGGCGGGACGATCGCGATGGCTCATTTAACCGCGATGCTCGCCCAAACCGTGAATTCAGC
>JANXNM010000663.1 GCA_025354065.1 Synechococcales cyanobacterium 340R_concoct_173_sub
TAATATCAATGCTGTGATGCAGCAATATGACATTGTATTGGCAACTCCAACAATAGGGACGGGAGTTTCAATTGATATTGACAATCATTTTGTGGCGGTCTTTGCTATTTTTAATGGCGTGATGTCGGATACTGAATCCCGTCAAGCCTTGGCACGCGTACGATCGTTGGTGCCGCGCTATATTTGGGTATCAAGTTATGGTTTGGGAAAAATTGGTAATGGTAGTTCTTATTATCGGGAGTTAGTCAGGTCCACTACAAAAGCTGTTCGGTACAATATGATGCTGCTAAGAGAAGTGGATTTTGATGTCGATCGAGGCACTGATCCAGTCACATTGCGCACTTGGTCAAAAATGGCGGCTCGGGTGAACTTGTCTTTGAATCGCTATCGAATGGAAATGTATCGGGGACTAGAACGAGAGGGCCATAGAATAACAACGGTGACGGATAATCCTATAGAAATTCTGGGGGATGCTTATAGTTTAGAGGCTCAGTATGATTTGCTGATGGGAACGCGAGAAGTTGCAGGGTTTGAATATTTATCTCTTCACCATGATGCTGAGGAAATTGAACATATTTACAACACAATAGCGCAAGTGCGGGAAGAGAATAAGCAGGCAGAGGCAGAGGCTATTGCTGGCTCTATTGAACATTGCCCCGATCAATCTGATTTGCCTATGATGGATCAGCGCTATAGTCAGCGTAAACAGGAATTAAAGGGTCGATATGTGGTGAATGTTACGCCAGATCTTCAAATTAAAGATTCGGAAGGTTGGTATCCCCAATTGCGATTGCATTACTATTTGATTCACGATCCGCTTTTTGTTCGATTACGCGATCGTAAGCTGTTGGATACGATGTTGCAACAGGGCAATGGGATGTTGGCATTACAGGACGTGAAATTAATAACGGCTCAAGTTGAAATGCTGAGAGCACTGGACTTAGCAGTGCTGTTTGATCCCGATCGGAGGACGCGCACGACGGATGAGGATATGCAAAGATTGTGGGCTATGGTGTTAGCCCATCGTCAGGATATGCGGCTTCTATTTGGGATTAATGTGACTGATAAAACGGCTCCCATGACGGCTATTCAGTCAATTCTGGCGAAGATGAATTTGCGTATGATTTGCGTATCTCGCGATCGGAATTTGGTGAATGGTTGTCGAGGTGGATTGCGAGTATATAAGTTTGCTACTCCTGATGACAATCGGATGGATATTTTCAAACAATGGAAAAATCAAGATATGTTGTGTTTGAAGGCGGCAACGTGATGGTTATTTTATGGTTTTTTAAATCAATAGTCCGGACAGTTTTCTGCTAGGAAATATATCTAAAAAATCTCTCCATCCTTCAAAGTGCTAGCTAGCAAAACAAAACTATGCATCCTTGTAGGATCATCCTAATTTGAACTCTAGTTTTAGATTGGCGAACATTTTGCCCGTTTCGAGGGTTTTGCCGTAGGCTGCAATGGAGGCTAGCGATATCAGTCCGATGTCCACCTTATTTTCTTGGTCAATAATCGCGACAGCTTTGTATGGATATAGATTTAGATCAGGAGTAGTAGCAAATTATGCTTAGTTTTAGGCTATTATTGATAAAAAAAGACGAAAAGTCGAATATTCTTATTTACACCAAAAAATATCTTGACTTTTTCTTGAAAAAGTAAAAAGTTTTGTCATCGCAATTTCAGTAAAACAAGTTGATTTAAGAATGCAATCATCTCAAAAGCATGAAAAAATGCCGAAATCTAAAGCGCAAAGCAAAAAATTATGCGACAAAAAATGGCTTCTTTCAAAAAAGTATAGACACTATTCCTTTAAAGCGAAACAAACTTTAGATATTGTTGATTTATTCTGTGGATGTGGCGGGCTAACATTAGGCGTGGTAGAAGCTTTATATAGCAATGGCATAGCTGCAAATATTAAGCTTGCAGTTGATAAAAATCTTCATGCTCTAGAAGTTTATAGAAATAATTTTAGATTATCGGATAATGTTGTGCGTGAGGCAGATGTTAATCAACTTCTATCAGGAAGTTTAGGAGAGATTGCAAATGAAAGTGAAAAAGACCTAATGCAATATCTTAAAAATATTGATATTCTAGTAGCTGGTCCCCCATGTCAAGGAAACTCCAATCTTAATAACTGGACTAGGGGTAATGATCCTAGAAATCAGCTTTATCTAAAAGTTATCAGATTTGTAGAGTTAGTTAAGCCTAAGATTGTTATAATTGAAAATGTTGCTACCATAATCCATGACAAAGGTCAGGTGATCGATAAAAGTTTATTTTTTCTAAATAGTATGGGATATAAAGTAGAACAGTTTTTTATAAAGGCTGTACAAATTGGAATTCCCCAAACAAGGAAACGACATATTCTTCTAGCTATTAAAATGTCAGAGTTTTCGATCGATAGTCTAATGGAATCAATTGAAGAATCTACTAAATCTTCACTATCAGATTGTATAGATGACTTGATTGATGAATATAAAAACAAAGACGGTGTATTCTATACCCCTTCTCAAATGAGCGAGGAAAATATAAAAAGAGTAAATTATTTATTTGACAACGATTTATATGACTTGCCAGATACAGAAAGACCAACCTGTCATCGAACTAAAAAGCATAAATATAAAGCTGTATATGGTCGGCTTCATTGGGATAAGCCTTCTCCTACAATCACGGGCGGTTTTGGCTCAATGGGACAGGGACGGTTTGTTCACCCTTTACGAAGAAGAGTGATTACTGCACATGAAGCTGCAAGAATACAAGGATTTCCAGATTTTTTTGATTTTAGCTTAGTCTCTACTAGAACTGCGCTCTATGAAATGATTGGCAATGCTGTACCACCTAAAATATCCGCTTCAATTGTAGATTTTCTTATTAAACATGGAGAATTAAACTAATGGCACCAAGCGAATCTGTCAGTCAAATATCTGAAGACAAGAAAGAATTAGCAGAAGAACAAATCCAAAAAGAAAGAAAAGTGGTGGACTATGACACAAGAGAACCACTTATTGGGGGATTAGTTGAGAAATTCATACGCCCTGAAAATCTAGCAGAAGATGAAAAAGATAATAAAAGAGATATTTATATTCCAGCTTATCAAAGGAAGTTCGTCTGGAGCATTGAGAGACAATCAAAATTTATTGAGTCTATTTTGCTGGGATTACCAATTCCATTTATGTTTATGGCTGATATGAAAGATGGCAGATTGGAAGTTGTAGATGGCTCTCAGAGGCTTCAAACATTAGATAAATTTGTCAGCAATCAATTAGTTTTAGAAAAGCTTCAGCGCCTTACTCATCTCAATGGATTTACGTTTAATGACCTACCTCTTTCCCAACAAAGACGTTTTAGAAATCAACCCATTCGCGTAGTTGTACTCAGTGATAAAGCTACTGAAGATATTAGAAAAGAAATTTTTGAACGCATTAATACAGGTAGTGATAATCTTAAAGACATGGAAGTCAGAAAAGGAGCGCATCAAGGTCTTTTTTATAATTTTGTAGAGGAATGTGCAGCTAATCCTAGATTAATTGAATTATGTCCACTCGGCGATTCTAAAGGAAACAGACAAGAACGAGAAGAACTTGTACTGCGATTTTTTGCATACTCTGAAACTTACTTACAGTTTAAACATCAGGTTAAAGTATTTTTAGATAACTATATGCGTAGTAAGGATAACGGCTTTGAAAAAGAAAAATATAAAACCGATTTTTTGAAAATGGTTGATTTTGTTGAAAAGTATTTTCCATATGGATTTCGTAAAGTTAAAAATGCAAAAAGTACACCAAGAGTTAGATTTGAAGCTATTTCTGTAGGTGTACATCTTGCTCTGCAAGTTAACCCAGATTTGCTTCCAGCCAGCATGGACTGGTTAGATTCTGAACAGTTTAAAAAGCATACTACAAGCGACGCAAGTAACTCTAGTACTAAACTCAGAGATAGAGTTGAATTTGTGAAGAAATCTTTGTTGGGATTAATATGAAATGAAGGTAATTCTTAAAAAGTTTAAAGAGCGTGTCATTGAAGTTAATCTATACTTCAAATTCCTCAGTAGTGTTCTCAGTACAGATATTCATTTGCATTCTACATCTACGGGGATAGGTCAACCAATAGATGTAGAAGTTCAGAAGATATTAAAAGCAAATTTCTTCCTAATTCTTTATAATTTAATCGAAGCAATTATTAGAGAATCAATTCAAGAAATATACGATTCAATGGAGCGAGATAAATTGTCATATAAATTGACAAGACCTGAAATACAAAAGATTATGATTAGCCATAAATACAAGCAAATTAGAGAATCTAGCTCTAAGAGCTTTGTTATGGCAATTGAAAAACTGCTGGCTGATGCCATTGATGATGCCATAGTAAAGCTTGATCCAGATTCAATTCCTATCTCTGGAAGTCTTGATGCTCAAAAGATTAGAGAGATTGCAAAAATATTTGGATTTTCCGAAACTACGAAGAAGGCTAAACGAGGAGGTGCTGATTTACTTATTGTAAAAAACCAGCGTAATTCTCTAGCTCATGGAGTATCAACATTCTCAGAATGTGGGCGGAACTATAATATAAATGAGTTAGAAATAATTAAAGACGATGTTATATTTTTTCTTGAAGACATTCTAAAAAATATTAATGCATATATTAATGCGAAAGATTACTGCATCAAAAAATAGAGTTAATAGATTTGGGAATAGGTTCCCAACTTGTACTCCATAAATTCCTATTTAGATCGACTTTTAGCTTTTTTCTGGATTTAATTTCATCTTTTATGCCTCCGCCTATAAATTCTTCTGATTTGTCCGACATTCGCTTGATTGCTTCCGATGTTGATGGCACTCTTACCCAAAATGGGAAATTCTCTTCTGATTTCATCTCAACTCTTATCGATTTACAATCAGCAGAAATTAAAGTCCTATTGGTGACTGGTCGGTCGGCAGGTTGGGTCAGTGCTTTGGTGAATTATTTACCTGTCGAAGGAGCGATCGCAGAAAATGGAGGGATATTTTTGCAGCCAAATGGCACTCAAGATTTGCTCTCTTCGGTTCCCAATTTATCTAGACATCGCATTCTCCTAGAAAATACTTTTCAGTAACTGATCAGGTCAAAAAGAAGGAACTAGACAAAAAGAGGATTACCGCGAAATAAGTTAGCGAGAGAAGCAAGAATATCAAGCTCCTGCTTTCTGAGTGTAGAAATATAACCACGAATACGAGCAAAAGCATGAGCGCCCTTGAGCGAACGGAAACAGCCCGAAGTCTTTAACTTCAGTTTAGTCATTCTAGGGAACATTGGGGTCATATTAGTTTGAAATTGTCCGGACTATTGTTAAATCCAGCAATTTCAGAGATAGTATAAAGTGGTCGGCCTTTGACTTCTTCGTAAATGCAGGCAATGTATTCGCCAAGAATGCCAATGCAGACCAGTTGCACGGCTCCGAGAAAGAAAACGGCGACTAGGATCATTGTAAATCCAGTGAGTGGAGAATGCGGTACGAAGATGCGCCAATATAAGATCAATAGCGCCATGAATAATGAAACAATTGCGGCAAATAATCCAACATAGGTCGAAAGTCGTAATGGGACTTGAGAAAATGAAACAATACCATTCATGGCGAGTTTAAATGATTTCCGAAAGGTGTATTTTACTTCTCCGGCAAATCTGGAATCTCGACTAAACGGAACCGCCGTCTGATTGAATCCCACCCACGATCGCAATCCTCGTAAATATCTTGTACGTTCTGGCATTGAATTTAATATATCAATTACCGATCGATCGATCAAACAAAAGTCTCCTGTATCGGTTGGAATGTCTATGTCTGCT
>JANXNM010000664.1 GCA_025354065.1 Synechococcales cyanobacterium 340R_concoct_173_sub
TAATATCAATGCTGTGATGCAGCAATATGACATTGTATTGGCAACTCCAACAATAGGGACGGGAGTTTCAATTGATATTGACAATCATTTTGTGGCGGTCTTTGCTATTTTTAATGGCGTGATGTCGGATACTGAATCCCGACAAGCCTTGGCACGCGTCCGCTCGTTGGTGCCGCGCTATATTTGGGTATCAAGCTATGGTTTGGGGAAAATCGGTAATGGTAGTTCTTATTATCGGGAGTTAGTAAGGTCCACTACAAAAGCTGTTCGGTACAATATAATGCTGCTGAGAGAAGTAGATTTTGATGTCGATCGAGGCACTGATCCAGTCACATTGCGTACTTGGTCAAAAATGGCGGCTCGGGTGAATTTATCTTTGAATCGCTACCGGATGGAAATGTATAGAGGGCTAGAAAGAGAGGGCCATAGGATAACCACTGTGACGGATAATCCTATAGAAATTCTGGGTGATGCCTATAGTCTGGAGGCTCAGTATGATTTGTTGATGGGAACGCGAGAAGTTGCGGGATTTGAATATCTAGACCTTCGCCATGATGCTGAGGAAATTGAACATATTTACAATACAATAGCGCAAGTGCGTGAAGAGAATAAGCAAGCGGAGGCAGAGGCTATTGCTGGTTCTATGGAACATTGCTCCGATCAATCTGATTTGCCTATGATGGATCAACGCTATAGTCAGCGTAAACAGGAATTAAAGGGTCGGTATGTGGTGAATGTTACGCCAGATCTTCAAATTAAAGATTCGGAAGGTTGGTATCCCCAATTGCGATTGCATTATTATTTGATTCACGATCCGCTTTTCGTTCGATTACGCGATCGTAAGCTGTTGGATTCTATGTTGCAACAGGGCAATGGGAGGTTAGCATTACAAGATGTGAAATTGATAACCGCTCAAGTTGAAATGCTGAGAGCGTTAGATTTAGCCGTACTGTTTGATCCCGATCGGAGGACGCGAACGACGGATGAGGATATGCAAAAATTGTGGGCTATGGTGTTGGCCCATCGTCAGGATATGCGGCTTCTATTTGGAATTAATGTGACCGATAAAACGGCTCCTATGACGGCTATTCAGTCAATTCTGGCGAAGATGAATTTGCGATTGATTTGCGTATCTCGCGATCGGAATTTGGTGAATGGTTGCCGAGGTGGATTGCGAGTCTATAAGTTTGTTACCCCTGAGGACAATCGGCTTGATATTTTCAAACAATGGAAAAATCAAGATATGTTGTGTTTGAAAGCGGCGACTTGATTGTTTATTTTATGATTTCTTAAATCCGACAATCTCAGAGACAGTATAGAGTGGTCGGCCTTTAACTTCTTCGTAAATGCAGCCAATATATTCACCAAGAATGCCAATACAGACCAATTGCACGGCTCCGAGAAAGAAAACGGCGACTAGGATCATTGTAAATCCAGTGAGTGGAGAATGCGGTACGAAGATGCGCCAATATAAGATTAATAGAGCCATGAATAATGAAACAATGGCGGCAAATAATCCAACATAGGTCGAAAGGCGTAATGGGACTTGAGAAAATGAAACAATACCGTTCATTGCGAGTTTAAATGATTTCCGAAAGGTGTATTTTACTTCTCCGGCAAATCTGGAATCCCGACTAAACGGGACCGCCGTCTGATTGAATCCCACCCACGATCGCAATCCTCGTAAATATCTTGTACGTTCTGGCATTGAATTTAATATATCAATTACCGATCGATCGATCAAACAAAAGTCTCCTGTATCGGTTGGAATGTCTATGTCTGCT
>JANXNM010000683.1 GCA_025354065.1 Synechococcales cyanobacterium 340R_concoct_173_sub
TTCATTCAAGGTGATGCTATTAGCGTATGTGAAATGAATGCTGACAGGAGTAATATCGTTTATTTTATTGATCCACCTTACATTAAAGCGGGAAAACGACTTTATCGATATTCACAAGTTGATCATGAATATTTATTTCAAGTGGTAAATAGTCTACAAGGTGATTTTTTGATGACGTATGATGATTCTGAAGATGTTATGGAAATGGCAAAGAATTGCAAGTTTGAAACAAGATTAATCGCAATGAAGAATACTCATCATGCAAAAAAGACAGAGTTAATTATTGCGAAAGATCTAGATTGGTTGCCATAATTTTGTACCTTTTTCTGAGATTCCAAAGTTAAGTCGCAGATTCGCAAATCATCAGATCGGTTCAGTGCGGGAGAGATATTCTACAATGCGAGTGGCTTTGGCTAGAGTTTAGTTTCCCCGGTTTTCATTACAGCGATTTCTTCTACGACAACAACATTAGATCCACAAACAGCCGAGCGCATGAATATGTTTCTGGTGCGGTGAGAGGGCAGATGGGGAAGGAACGGGCAAATTATCAGATGTTTTTTGCGAAGATGTGGGATGCACTGGGGGTCGATCGTCCAAATCCTCAGACCAGGCCGATCGCAACAAACATCTCCCCGGCATGGAAACCCCGATCGAAACCATTTCCATCCCCACCGAACAACAAAAATTTCCAAAAGCCTTCAAAGACCAACTCGCCGCCGTCCGAGATCTACTGCGAACCCAAGGCAACGAATGGACCGTGGCCGCGATCGCCGCCCAATTTAAAGGCACCGCCAAACAAAAAGCCACCATTCCCGACTGTCTCGAAAGCCTAGAAACCCTCGGCATCATTGCCCGACATACAGAAGAAGGCACCGATCGTTACTACCTAGCCGAACTCCAAAAAGCATCATTTTTGAAGTCATAACATAAGTTAAAATAGGAGTACGAAAGTGCTTGAGAACCTATATTCCCTTTGTGAGATAATCCCGTGGCATACAGTGATTTCAATACCTTACGAAAAGTAGAACTTGCTTTTGGTTTGACGATCGATGAAAGCCGTTCCTGTTTCAATACCATTGAG
>JANXNM010000693.1 GCA_025354065.1 Synechococcales cyanobacterium 340R_concoct_173_sub
CATGCAGCCAGCTTTAGGAATAATGATGGCAGGTGCACTGATTAGCGGAGCCTCAAGCTGGATCTCAAAACGATTTTCATCTGACGATTCAGCGGATGTTGGAGGTGGAACGGTACGATGAGATTTGGCGGTCAGATGGATCGCAAAAGGACTGGGTGTTGGGGATTGAACGCGATGGGAGAAGGCTGAAGGGATTGAAGGCGGCGATCGTTATGCCACAGGGGAAACAGGCGATCGGGTTGCCGGGGAGAAGGTGGCGCAGGTCCAGGTAACGGAGATTTTGAGAGTTCAAAAAAATCAGGGGTATTCGCCGTCTCGGTCGGAGTTGCGAGAGCGTATGAATCACGCAGAGAAGGTAATGTAGGCGTTCAACTTTAGTCTTGATAGATCCCTAATTCTCGACTTCACCGATCCTAAAGATAATTTGTGAGTTGCTTGCCGACGCGGCGTTCTTCGTTTGGGTCTTTGGGAATCTCCCAGCGGAGGGCTTGATAGAGGAGATGACGATGGAGGTCGAAGGTGGCTTCGATGAGGCTGGCGTAGACTTCTGTTGCGTCGATCGTCCAGCAATAGGCGAAAGTGGCAGCGATAAGCGCGATCGGAATTGCAATCCACGTCAAAGGTGTCCAGACCAAAAATAAGAGACTCCATAGAAAAAGTCGCACGGCGTTATTGAGTTCGATGCGGGAATCTTGAATATCTTTTTTAGTGCCGTCGGGGAGCAGGAGCCATAAGCGCGACCAACAGATGATCGAATCGAGTCCATAGCGATCGCTATTCTAGCGATCGGCAGCGCGGAGAATGTTGCCGATGCGGAAGGACATCATGTCGTAGTCTTCGCGGGGAAATTGGCGGAGGGCACGATCGAGTCTAACGAATTCGGTACGTTCGATCGAGGTAGCTGTATTGCCGTAGACTTTGGCGTTGAGCGGCTCCCAGCGTTGTTCTAATTTGGCCCGGTGTTTGATTTGGCATTTGACAAAGGGTTGTAGAAGGCGACGGATTCCGGGATACCAGTAGCCTTCTAGTGCGCGGAGAACTTCGGTGTCAAAGCGTTGGACGATGAAGGCGGAGGCTGCAACGAAACATAAGCTGATGACTAAAATAGCGACTTGTAAGGGTTCGGGATATTGGGTGTACCATTTTGTGAGCGTATCCCAGCCGATGCGTTGTGTGTAAGCTACCAGTCCACCTGCCCAAAAGACAAAGGCTGGTGTGAGGAGTGTGGCAACCCATTGTTCGGCCAGTTTGCCGCTAAATCCTTCTAGAACTTTTGCAGTCATGTGAGTTAAGGCGAGATGCGTTGTAGGGTGGCGCGGGGGTGAGCGTCACATTTTGGGATGCGACCTTGGGGCAGTTCGGCTTTGGTTACGTTACATTCGGGGCATTGATAGACGGGTTTTCTAGGTTGAGCGTCCATGTCACCTGCAAGATTGACGATCGATCGGGTAATATCCTGCGGGGATTTACCTGACTGGGATTCGTTCATCCATTGTTTGAGAATTTCCGATCGACGGATGATGGCGTTGAGCTGGGTGGTGTAGGCTGTGCCACTTTCAATTTGATCGATAACGGCTGTAATTTCCTGGGTGTAGTTCTCGGACTCATACTCATCGGGAAGAAGCGTGGGGAGTTCTTGAAGAAGAGCTTTGGCGCTATCAAGGATTTTTTGTTGTGACATGGAGTTTCCGGGAATTTGAATGAGAAGTTATTGAGGTTTTATTGATTGGTAGACCCTTTGCAAATCGGCTTCTAGGGCTAAAATTTCGGTGACAGCTTTCCAGACGTTGGATAAGTCAATCCACATGTAACTATGAGTGAGGACATCACGAAAGCCTGCCATTTTTCGCCAAGGGATATCTGGATAGCGCTGACGAAATTCTGGGGAGAGGTTCTTGGTGGCTTCTCCAATGATTTCAAAATTGCGAATCACCGCATCTTGAATCAAACTTGACGCTAGAAATTCAGTTTCGCCTGTTTGAGTATAGGTTTTGATATTTTGAATCGATTTGAGAATGTCACCGAAGAAGGCGATTTCATCATACTGAGGGTTTTTCATAGAACAATGGCTTCAGTTAGAATCCGATCGCGGCAAAAGTCACGAATGTTATCAGCCGGAAGAAGATCAACTTTTCGACCTAGAAGATCTTCTAAGTCTTGCATCAGTCCGATGTGATCGAATAAGCTCCATTGGCGTTGAACGTCAACAAGGAAATCAATGTCGCTATCGGGTCGATCGTCTCCTCGTGCAACAGACCCGAAGATTCGGACATTGACGGCATCATATTTGGCGGCAAGGCTGATAATTTCTTCCCGCTTTTGAGTGAGGAGGTTTTGAAGTGGCATGAGAGTTGGGGGTCGATTTTAAACACCATTATAGCTAAAGGCTGCCCAGTGGAAGGGATGAGTAAGGATACGATCGTTGGGTTTGTAGGAGAGTTCGTCATGGAGGAGACGAGAGGTGGTTTCGGAAAGTTGGCGGGTGTTGAATTCTGGAAGAGCGGCTTCAAGGGCTTGAATCATCTCTTCTGTTGAGGTGTCGCGGAGCAAGATTTGGGCTTGGCGGAGGGCTTGATCGGGAGGTAGTTTTTGTTCTCTCCACAGTTCATAGAATTTCGTAAGGAGGAGCATGGTGCTGAGGTCGCTGAC
>JANXNM010000702.1 GCA_025354065.1 Synechococcales cyanobacterium 340R_concoct_173_sub
CGCTAAAAATGCGCATGGAAACAGCAAGATGCCTGACCAGCCCACAAACACAAAGCGATCGCGTTTTAGCCAATCGTCGAGTACGTCAAATACGCCCCGCTCTGGCGCACGCCCCATTGCAATGGTCATGTACAAATCTCCGCTAGTACAAAAGAGGATGAATTTCTAGAGTGAACGCGAATTTCGTATTTCCATCATAAGGGAAATCAGTTTTTTTACAAACCGATACATGAATTCTCAGATAAGAAATTTTTGCGGGATTTGGAGATGAGTATAAATACTCACGGTTAGCGCACTGTTAAGTTTTGGAAATAAAAGTGACCGATCGTGAGATTTTCGTTGCCTTACGAAGCAGACCGACTCCTCTCCCGGATACAATAAATAGCGATTAAACGCTCTAGTTGGATTAGACCTCCAGCTTGACTAACCCTCAAGCTTAACTAGTTCCGCCCGGTCCAAAAACGAACGGTAACGTATTTAGGTATCTCTGCACTATGACCAGCACACCCGCAAAGAAAAAAGAAGATCAGATTTTTCGTCAAGAGATTCTGGGTTCGCGTCGATTTAGTAATTATTTTTGGGCCGTGGTGGTAACGATCGGCGGGACGGGGTTCTTCTTGGCCAGCTTATCGAGCTATACCGGAACTAATTTTCTTCCCTTTGCAAATCCACTTGAGTTGATTTTTCTGCCTCAGGGGTTAGCCATGGGACTTTATGGCACGGCGGGAATTTTACTGGCAACCTATCTCTGGCTGACGATTGTATGGAATTTGGGTAGTGGATATAATGAATTTGACAAGGTTATTAAGGAGGTCAAGATATTCCGTTGGGGATTCCCTGGGAAAAATCGTAATGTCCAGTTGACCTGCAAATTGGAGGATGTGCAAGCCGTGAAGGTGACCCTGAAAGAAGGAATAAACCCAAAGCGGGCGATTTACTTGCGAGTAAAAGGAATGCGTGATATTCCACTTACTCGAGTTGGGCAACCTATTTCACTTTCCTCTTTAGAAACCCAAGCTGCTGAATTGGTGCGTTTTTTGGGTGTGCCCCTCGAAGGTCTTTAGATGAATTGGTCGCAAATGCCGATCGCTTTGATCTGGCAGAGAGGCGTTACTCAAGGATTGTTTAACGATCTCATTTCCTACGTAAAATATGATCTTTATTCGAGGTAATCTTTTGATGTATCAGCAATTTTGGTTCCAACGACTTCGGGCTTGGTCAGTGGCTGTATGTTTAGGATGTGTCCTATTAACGACAGGCTGTAATCAGACCACAACACCGGAGGCGATCGTAGGCTCTCCCAGTCCCTCGCCATCACCGATCGCAACCGTCAGTCCAGCCCCTAGTCCGACTAATCAGAGCGACTCCAAGGAACCTGTTCAATTTCCTGAGTTAGCGCGTTTAGAGGGTAAGGCTACCGTCGTGATGGTGGTGAAAGGTACGCCAATTACGTTGGAAATTGATGGTACCAATGCTCCAATTACGGCAGGAAATTTTGTAGATTTAGTCGATAAAAAAGTCTATGACGGCTTGATTTTCCATCGCGTTGTACGTCAACCGCAGCCATTTGTCGTACAGGGCGGCGATCCTCAAGGAAAAAATCCGAATGTAAATCCCGAAAGTTTGGGGACGGGTGGCTACATCGATCCAACAACTAAAGCGGCTCGGAATATTCCTTTGGAAATCAAGAATTCCGACGGCAAGCTAATTTATGGCCAAACGTTTGAAATGGCAAAGGTCTCTGGTGCGCCGAAGTTACGTCATACCCGTGGGGCAATCGCTATGGCCCGATCGGCTTACCCTGATTCTGCATCTTCACAGTTTTATGTGGCACTAGCTGATTTGACATTTTTGGATGGGAGCTATGCGGTGTTTGGCAACGTGACTAAAGGAATGGAGGCTGTCGATACCATTCAGCAGGGCGATCGGATTGATTCAGCGATCGTAACTCAAGGCATCGAAAATCTAAAAAACCGCCGTTAGTTGGGGAAGTGATGAGCGTCGTTGTTACGGGAATCGGTTGCCAGACGGTGCTAGGCGATTTAGATGAAACGTGGCGACGACTGTTGCTCGGACAGTCGGGCATTAAAAATCATCAACCATTTCCATCATTCCCTGTTTCCCCCTTGGCCATGATGGCCTGCGCGCCTATGGCGTTATCGGATTTAGTGATTCCGCTGGTCAAAGCCGCCTGCATTGATGCCCAATTAACGCTGCCCTTAAGGGATTGTGTTGTAATAATTGGGTCAAGTCGAGGGAATCAAGCCCGCTTAGAGCAAGTCCTGTCTAAGTCGATGGAGATTAATTGGTTAGACTTACTCCCCAATTATGCGGCGATCGTAGCGGCACAGTATATCGGCACAACGGGTGAAGTTCATAGTCCGATGGCGGCTTGCTCAACGGGACTTATGGCGATCAATCAAGGTTTTCAACTATTACAGGCAAATTTATGCGATCGGGTGATTGTCGGAGCAATTGATGCACCCATCACCCCCTTGACCTTGGCAGGATTTGAGCGAATGGGCGCTTTGGCCAAAACAGGCTGTTATCCCTTCGACGGGCGACGAGAAGGATTTGTATTAGGCGAAGGCGGTGCGGTGCTGGTGCTGGAACGATCGTCACAAGCGGAGGCAAGAGGCGCAAAGATTTATGGTGAAATTTTGGGTGCGAGTGCCACGGCAGATGCATTTCATTTGAGTGCTCCGGAGCCAATAGGTAATATGGCCTCTATTGCAATTCAACGCTGTCTAGTTCAAAGTCAGCGGAATGCTTCGGATGTAGATTATGTTCATGCCCATGGGACAGCAACTCAATTGAATGATGCTCGCGAGGCTGAATTAATTCAGAAATCTTTCCCGACGGCGGCGGTGAGTTCGAGCAAGGGCGCTATCGGTCATACGCTAGGAGCCTCCGGTGCGATCGGCGTTACATTGTGTCTAAAAGCATTACAGACCCAAACATTGCCCCCGTGTGTTGGGCTGCGACAACCCGATTATCCGCAGATTGATTGGGTCCGATCGGCACGGCATCAGAAAATTGAAACCGCACTTTGTTTAAGCTTTGGATTTGGCGGACAGAATGCAGCGATCGTGTTGGGGCGAGTCTAGGCTTTCTTAGTAGCTTATTTGGCTTCAAGAAGTTTG
>JANXNM010000737.1 GCA_025354065.1 Synechococcales cyanobacterium 340R_concoct_173_sub
TTGGGCAATGCGATCGAACTTAGCTATTTATAACTATGCGTTGGAGTTACCCAGTTCTAAAAGTACGGGTTGTTGTGTCACATCCGATCATTTTGAACGGCGTGGCCATCAGCTTTTCGATCGGGGAAATCCGTTGACTTACCTGCATTACATTGGATTATCATCGAGTTTATTTACAGATTTATGTGGAGGCGAAAATATCGACTTCCCCTATCGAGATCTATTCTTACATTATCGCTATTTGCATGATCCGAATGGCCAGCCGTCTTTCTCCGGCAAGCCTCGTCCGTACAATAGCCGATCGTTAACCGATCGTATTTTGAGCAAGTTACGTCGTTAATCCTGTTTCTTAGATTTTACGGAGTTTTTCTTATGAGTCGTGGAATTTACATCACTGCAAATGACAAAGTAGCCGATCATGCGATCGCTCTTCTCAATAGCATTCGAGCCTATGATGCAGAAACGCCTGTGGTTCTGATTCCTTATGATGAGAACTATCACGAAGTTGCGAACATTCTAAAATCACGCTTTAATGTAACAGTCTATAAGGATTTAGAGTTCATCAACAGGCTTTCTAAACGCCTACACAGTACCTTTGGCGACAAGTTTTTTGCACGACCCAATCAATTTAGAAAACAGGCTTGCTGGTTTGGAGAATTCGACGAGTTTCTCTACATTGACACAGACATTGTTGTATTTGAAAAAATAATCGACAACCTCGATCATTTCGACAAGTATGATTTCTTATCCTGTGATTATCAGCATCGTGGTGGCATTAAAAATGTATTTTCTCAAACTGTCATCAACGAGAACATATTTAACCCCGATGAATTAAAAGATATATTCAATGGTGGCTGGTGGGCTTCCAAAAAAGGTCTGATTAGCGAACAGGATATTTATGAAACCTTCGCTGAATGTGCGGCTCATCCACAATATTTTGATTTTACCCAAAAGACTTCTGATCAGCCGATTATTAATTACATGATTTTAAAGCGCATTGAAAAACGTTTTAATTTAGTAAACTTAGATGACCAAGTACCCGGAAGTTGGGCGGGCAGTACGCACTTCATTCGTGAAGGCAATGTCTTGTTTGATCCATCCTCCGATCGGCCTCTGCAATACCTTCACTGGGCAGGCGTGAGAATTGAACCGGGCTGTGCCTATTGGGAGATCTGGGCACACTACCGTTATCTAGGCGAAACCATACCTATTTTTGAACTGCCTGCACCGAAAAAGAACGCAGACAGTAAAATAAAACAGTTGATGAAATTAATTAAAAATTAAGACGAGTAGCCTCCCGTACAAAAAAGCGTTCGATCGATAACATTATTGGCCGAACGCTTTTTTATAATCGCCTTCCGAGTAGAGAAGCATCATCACCATGTCATCGTCAGCACCAATAAATTACTTAGATACTACTTCCTGAAAAACTGGCCGGACTATTGATAAAATAAACAGGCGATCGCGTACCCTGCCATCACGGGAGAGACTAGTATGACAGCGATGATTCCCTCGAAAATATATTACCCTTCTGGAGACGGAGAACCCGTGGCAGAGACGTTTGATCACTTGTATGTGATATTGATTACTATTGAAGTGCTGCGTCTCTATTTGCAAGATGTACAAGCTTGTGTGTTGGGTAATCAATTCTTGTATTACGAAGAGGGCAACTCTGGAAAACGCTGTGCGCCAGATGTGATGGTGAGCTTTGGAGTAGAGCCAAAAAGTCTGGATAATTATAAAATATGGGAAGAAGGCTCAATTCCGAGTGTTGTCTTTGAAATGACTTCGCGAGGAACGAAAAAGAAAGATGATGTTGATAAAAAGAAACTCTATGCTCAAATCGGAATTGAAGAATATTGGCAATTCGATCCGAAAGGTGAATGGATTAAGGAACAATTGCGAGGGTTTCGGTTGATTAATGGAAAATATGTACCGATTGTAAATTCGACTAGCACAGCCTTAGGGTTGCGATTAGAAGTGACGGGTGCCTTGATCTCATTTTACCGATCGGATAATGGCGAGAAGTTATTAATCCCAACTGAATTAAAAGAAAAGGCTGAACAAGAACAGGCACGATCGCAGGAATTAGAGATGCGACTCGAAGCTCAATCTGAGGAATTCCGCTCGCAGTCTGAAATGTTACAAGCGCAGATCGATCGGTATCGCCATCGGTTTGGGGAGTTGTAGTATTTAAATACTCACTCTTTTAAATACTTACTCTTTTAAATACAGAGGCCGATCGCGCTGTGTTTCCACCAAACGTGCTTCTAAAGCATTCCATTCACCCGCCTCCACTTGACCAATAATTTGATCGAGTTGCGATCGGTATTGATACAGCGATGCTAGGAGTGCATCCGTATTAAACTCCGCCATCAAACGCCCCAATTCAGGATTACCACCGCCTACCCGACTAGTATCGCGGAACCCCGAACTCGCAAGCTGAATGGCTAACTCCCGCACCAAGGGATCGCGTTCTGCCGTACAAACTTGAATCAAACTCGCACTGACCATCACCGGAAGATGAGAAATGAGTGCCACCGCCCGATCGTGGGTAGTCGGATCGCACTGATACAAATTAGCCCCCAGCGATCGGACCAAATCTGCAACTATCACCACTGCATTATCAGGTGTTGTTGAGGTCGGAGTTAAAACATAAGGATTGCCACGAAAAAGATTAGGAATCGCCGCCTCAATCCCAGCATTCGCCGTACCAGCCATCGGGTGTCCACCAACAAATGGATTTTCAGCATTCGCTTGGATCAGCAACTCTTGCATTTGAGATACGATCGGCGCTTTTACAGAACCCACGTCGGTCAAAATACTTGTTCTTGGTAGAAAAGGTAGAATTTTCTCAGTTGTCGCGAGAATATCCGACAAAGGCGTACACACCACCACCATGTCCACAGTGCTCAAAATGCTCCCATCCACACTCGCATCATCCACAGCCCCGCGTGCTATTGCTCGTTGGCAAGTACTGAGCTTGCGGCTCACCCCAACTACAATATGCCCCAGCGCCCGTGCATCTAGTCCTAGCGACCCACCAATCAACCCCAATCCCACAATTCCTAATTTCATTACCCGCCCCGTCTAAACTTGTCTAAGTATGGAACTTGAATGTACTAGTGAGCAACTGAGTTGAGCGATCGAATGGATGTCATGGAGATGAAGGGTGGAGATTTGATTGCCCGATATAAGAGAGGGATGCG
Source organism: Synechococcales cyanobacterium 340R_concoct_173_sub (assembly GCA_025354065.1). The sequence continues at coordinate 3,210 of JANXNM010000737.1, forward strand.
TAACTTTGTTGGAGTGAGTCTATCCGAAGAAAATCTTCGCGGGGCAGATCTTCGGGATATAAATCTCAAGGACTCAGTTTTCAAAGTCGTCAATCTAAGTAATACCAATCTTTCAGGAGCCAATCTTTCGGGCGCAAGACTCAACGTCACAAAACTAACTAGCTCACGCCTCAATCATGCAAATCTAACCAGAGCCAACCTCAGTGTTACCGACCTCGTTCAGGCTGACTTGAGTCATGCAGATCTCAGCTACGCCACAATGATTAAGGCTGAACTCAAATTTGCCATTCTTTCCCATGCCAATCTCACGGGTGCCAATCTCACTAATTCTGACTTAAAAGATACTATTTTGCGGCAGGCTAATCTCAGTCATGCCAATCTCAGTCGGGCGGACCTACGTCAAGCGATATTAACAGCAGCCAACTTAGAACAAGCAAATCTCCACAGTAGTGATTTGATGGGCGCAGATCTGACGGGCGTGAATCTTAGTCGGGCAGAACTTCGTCAAGCTAATTTCAGCCGTGCAACGCTTCAGGGTGCAAACCTTCAAGGCGCAAATTTACGCTGGGCTGACTTAAGTGGGGCCGACTTACGTTGGGCGGATTTGAGTGGGGCGGTGCTAAGTGGGGCTAATTTGACGGGGGCGGATTTGAGTAACGCCACTCTTTTGGGTACAACGCTGGTCCATGTCGATCTTAGCAATGCTAATTTGTCTGGAGTGGACTGGACCAATGCAGACCTGACGGGGGCAACGATCGATGGCATTAAGCTCCATGGCACGAATCGGTATGGGGCAATTTTGGATGATGTGAGTTGCCGATGGATTGACTTGAGTATGAATGCCGATCGGGTTCAGACCTATCGTTTTAGCTCGAATGATCCCTACGAATTTTTCTACCGATCGGCTCCGAAAGTGGAGGTGACATTGGATGCGAGCATTGCGATAGATGCGGCGAGTTTGATGGCCAGTACTTACCGCAAGCTCACCCGCATCACGCCGTTACCGACCCCAAACCTAGCAACTTCACGGCACCGGACTACATTGAGTTTTGAATTGGGACACGATCGGGATTTGTTTTTAACGGCGGCAGCGGCAATTTTTCCCTTTGCGGATGCAGAACAGACGCAAACATTTTTGACGGAAATGCTGAAATCGGTGCCGTCCGGTCTCCCTCAAACTGAAGCATTACAAGAGTCTTTGGCGAAGTTGCAAAGTTTGATGCCGATATTGCACCAGATGCGATCGAACTTGGCTCATGCTTTTTTCCAAGTGCCAGCCCAGATCCAATTGGTGAATTCTGATGGAGAATCACTGACGGTCTATCGGAATCCTAGGTTTGGGAAACGATCGGTGCCCCTGTTTCAGACGCTGAATGATTTACAGACCAATGAATTACTTGATTTTTCGCCGCCAACTAATCAACAGGTGACGGCGTTTATTCAAGCCTTTCGTAGTTAATTTTTGGTTGAATTAGTGAAAGCTTAAATTAATAGAGGTAGACCGCGCCCGTTTCGTTGACATTCAAGGCTCGATTATCTTCACTATTGGTCAGCGTAACCATCACCATCAACGTATTGGTCTTTTTATCGACGCTGACTGAATATTTAATCAGATAGTCACTCTCCTTTGGATTAATATTTAAAAAGAGTGGCGTATCGATATTAGAAAGAGTGACAGATTTATCCGCGTCTAAAATCCGAAAATCGGTGTGGGTGGTGACTAAGTACTCAAGTGGAATGCCCGCTGTGTTGATAATAGTAATGCGTTGTGGCTTGGAGGAGTCGAGACGAGCGGCGGGAACCCAAAATTGGGACGTGTTATCGAGGATTGCTGGGGCTGGCTGGGCGTGGCTGGCTGGGACAATAGTATTCAACAGGCCGATCGTCGTAAGCAAGGCGGCCAAAGTTGATCGTATGGGAAAATTAATCACTGCCCTGGACAATATGAGTTTCATTAGTAAATCCTGACAAAATTAAAGTAAATCTTTTCTATTATGCCTACTGAATGAATAAATCGTCCTCATCTTTTTGTGAGATCATAGAGATACGATAAGAGGCTCAATGCTATCTGTCGTAGATGCCCTGCCGTAGATGCCATGCTGTTTGCCTCAAATCATTACTGGTTACGAAATGCCCACGTTCCGCTCTCCTTGATGGTGGGTGGCTCGAAGTGGACCCCTCGAAAGTCGCCGACGGATCAGTTGTTGTGTGTTGATCTGGAAATTCAAGATGGAAAAATTTCGACATTGACGGCGGCGGGAACGTTTATGAGTTCATCCGTGCCATCGATTGATTTGGAAAAAGGCATAGTGTTGTCGTGTTTTTCGGAATTGCATACGCACCTCGATAAGGGACACATTTGGGGACGATCGCCCAATCCTGATGGTAGCTTTGATGCGGCGCTGTTAGCGGTAAGTCGAGATTCTAAAAAATATTGGAATGCGGAAGATGTTTACCGTCGTATGGAATTTGGGCTGAAATGTAGCTATGCTCACGGAACTAAAGCGATTCGTACCCATATTGATTCATTTGATGAGCAAGCCACTATTAGCTGGAATGTTTTTAATGAATTACGATCGCAATGGGCAAATAGAATCACTTTGCAAGCGGTGGCATTGGTGTCGTTGGACTATTACATGACTCCGGCGGGGGAGAAGCTTGCGGATTTAGTGGCTGAAATGGGCGGAATTTTGGGTGGTGTGGCATTTACAAATCCAGATCTAGAGGCCCAAATTGAACAAGTATTTCAATTGGCAAAGGCACGGAAATTAAATTTAGATTTCCATGTAGATGAAAATAACGAGGTAGATTCAATCTGTTTGAGGTTAATTGCAGAAGCGACGATTCGGCACAAATATAAAGGGAAAGTGGTGTGCGGCCATTGTTGTAGTTTGTCGGTGCAGCCGGAAGACGAAAAGAATCAAACGATCGCATTGGTAAAAAAAGCAGGAATTGCTGTTGTTAGTTTACCCATGTGCAATTTATATTTACAGGATCGTGTATCTTCTAAAACACCGTCATGGCGAGGAGTAACACAACTTCACGAGTTGAAAAAAGCAGGAATTCCGGTAACGCTTTCAAGCGATAATTGTCAGGATCCATTCCATGCGTTTGGCGATCATGATGGCCTTGAGGTGTTTAATATGTCGGTTCGGATTGCCCATCTCGATCGGCCCTATGGTGATTGGATCAATTCGATTACCTTGACTCCAGCGGAAGTGATGGGATTGGAGTATTGGGGGCAAATTGGGGCAGAAATGCCTGCTGATTTGATTATTTTTAAAGCCCGAACTTATAGTGAATTATTGTCACGAAGTCAACACGATCGGATTGTATTGCGATCGGGTAAATCAATCGATCGGACATTGCCGAAGTATTCTGAATTAGATGATTTAATGATGAGCTGATCAGGAATTTATATGACATCTAATAGTTCTAAGGCGATTGTACTTCTTTCTGGTGGATTAGATTCAGCAACCGTTGCCGCCCAAGCTCAGGCGGATGGTTATGAGGTTGTGGCATTGTCGTTGTTTTATGGTCAACGTCATGATCGGGAATTGGATGCGGCCAAAGCGATTGCGGGGGCACTAAAGATTGAAACCCATCAAATTTTAGATGTAAATCTTTCACAATGGGGCGGGTCATCGTTGACGGATGCGAGTCAAGCAATTCCAACTGAAGGGACAGAAGATGGCATGATTCCCTCAACCTATGTTCCGGGGCGCAATACGGTGTTCATTTCGATCGCATTGTCATTGGCTGAAGCAATCGGGGCTACTAGTATTTATCTCGGCATTAATGCAGTGGATTATTCTGGTTATCCCGATTGTCGTCCTGAGTATCTTGAAGCATTTCAAAGATTGGCCGCACTTTCGTCAAAAGCAGGAATTGAGGGATTTGCGCCTAAATTGATTGCGCCGTTAGTTCTGGATTCTAAAGTTGATATTGTTCATCGGGCCTTGCGTCTTGGTGTTCCGATCGAACTCACTTGGTCTTGCTATCAGGGCGGTGATAGTCCTTGTGGGGTTTGTGATTCCTGCCGGATTCGCGATCGGGCTTTGGTTGAGGCGGGCCGATCGGACTTGGCAACATCATTTATAGGGTAAGGATTATGGATAGAAATACAACATTTAAGTTTTAAGGTAGTTGCTCAATTCGATCGCGATCTTAGAATTTAGAATATTGGATATCTCCAGAACTTAAGAAAATAACTACATTAGAATACTGCGCTCCAAAATTTGATTCGGCTGATTTAACTGAAGAATTTTCTCGGTTACTCGCCCGTCGAAAGTCAGCGGAATAATGCGATCGTCGGAAACGTAGCTCATGAGACGCTGTGGATTTTCTGATAGACATTTGCTTTTGCAAGGCGGACCCAATCGTCTTGAAAGGAAGAAATATTGTCCGATGGCATTTGATCCAACATTCGATCGAGTACTTCAGGAAGCCGATCGCCTAACGCTTTGAGTTTTTCACCGATTCGATCGGGAACATCAAGAATAATTTGCATTCTGGACGCTGGAACGATTTCCCTGTGCAATAAACTGATTATAGATCACGAAACCACTGCAAATCGGCCAACACTATATATTTTTAATTCAACATTCTAAATTCTTCATTCCAACGCCAGCGAAACCCGATCGCCGCCCACATCGCGCAATACTCCCAGTTTCTTGACCACTTGTTCATATTGCAAACCCTTATCGGCTTTAAGAACAACTGCCCCTTTGGCATTCTTATTCAAATACTCCACAACCTTTTGTCCCATCGCCAGATCATCAAGCGGCTGATTCTCCACCATAGTTTGGCCTTGCTTATTAATGCCAATCACCAATGGATCAGGTAGTGTTTCTTCCACCTTGCCTTTATCCGCACTGGGCAACGCGACGTTTTTAATCATCTTTGCCTTCGGAGCTATGGAGGCCAGTACAAAAAAAAGTAAAATCGTAACAACCACATCCATCATTGGCACCAAATTTGGCTCCGGGACCGGAGTGGCCGCCCGACGGCGATTGCGTAATCCCATAATAATTCTCTCCTATTCAATTTCTTAAACAACTCAACAGTAGATTAATGCTGAATTCTGGCTTCATCCTTAGGTTCGGATTGATTCCTGAATTCACTTCTAGATTCACTTCTAGATTCATCGTAGTATTGATGTTCCAGAGAAGCCCTTGCTCTTGCTTGCTCTTCCATCCGAGGTTCATACCAGCATTCACGATAGATCAGCTCTAACTCACCTCCGATTTTAGCAAAATAGCTCAACTGCTGTGAGGCAAACGATACACAAACCCTAAGTATCAACATTGCAATAATGGCCAGAATCATCCCAGCCGCAGTCGTTGTCAGTGCTTCCCCGATCCCGGCTGCCGTTTTCCCCGTATCTACCGTTCCCGTTCCACCCATATCCAAACTGGAGAAGGTCGCCATAAGACCTGTTACCGTTCCTAGCAGCCCTAGAAGGGGACCTAATGCTACAGAAGTTTCCAGCAATTTATCACCCTTTTCCATCTTTTCAAATTCATGTTCACTTGCTGTTTCCATGGCAAGGCGAAAAGTCTCAGGGGTGGGATTCACAAGTTTTAAAGAAGCTTGCATAAAACGAGCGATCGGCTGTGCTCCAGCTTCCTTTGCTAACTGATTGGCATCAGCCAAACTATAACGCGCTGCTGCTAAAATACGGTGGGCTATTTGATCTTCAGTGCGATAAAGATTAAACCAAAAAATGGCACGATCGATTCCAGAAGCCACGGTTGCAATGGACAATAGCCCCATAGGAATCATGGTGGGTCCACCTTTGACGGCGGTTTCAAACAATGTAGACATAATTACTAATTCCTAGTGAATGATTTCAGAAATAAGGGTTAGGAGTCGTAGGGCACATCACCAGAATCCGCTGGTGGAGTTATCTTTTTCTCAGGGGCAATGGGTGCAGAGTTAGAACGTTTTTCAGGAGCTTCTATCGCTGGTTTTTCATTTGATTTAATCGAATCTCCTAGCTTTGTAGATCCGGGAGCCACCACCACCATTCGTTGCCAAGTGACATCACCAGAAGAGGCGATCGCAATTTCAATCTTGTCTGGTTCTTTGACCATAGGCATAGGCAGCTTATTCTCTTTACCCTGCCCACCCTTATCCAAGCCCTTAAGCTTGTCCGGCACAGGAGAACCCTCCGTCACCGTCACCAGTGTACATTCAAAAGTACTGCCCAACGTCACCATTCGATAGGGCAAACTCATCGCACAATCGATCGATTCACCTTCGCCCATTTTCAACTCTTCTCGAATTGTCTTCAGGACTTGATCCATATTAAGCATTCCTTTAATACTGGGAATCTCGGCCTTGAGTTTGTCGCCATCTTCTTGGTGCTGGACCTGAATTGCAAACCCAATCCCCGATTCAAAAATCCCAGTACAAGTAGATGCTTTACCCGAAGGCAAAACTTCTGGGCAACTCACCTGCTTCAGTGAACCCACGCCTTGCTTTATAAGTTCTTCTTTGAGCTTAGTTTCCGTCGTTTTCAGATCTAGCGATCGATCGCAGCCAATTAAACTTAACGCCAATAAAAGTAGTCCGCACGTTCGCATGAAGCCACGCTGAACAATAGAAGAAATCATTCAAAAATACGATTTATACGATACAGCACTCTATTATTATTCCCCACGATCAGTTCTCAGAGAAACAAGATTTGGTTAACGTTTGGTAATGACACGGATAAAGTCTTGTTTAGTATCTATTCAGCATTATCCCGATCGGAGTCGCCTGCTCTTGAATTAGATCGGTGACTTTTCCCAGAGAAAGACCATTACGCTCTTGCCAGAATTAGCTTTGATTAAACTGATGTAACGAAGCGTGTTGCCCACTTTTGCTTCATACAGTTCGCCGCCGCCATAGTCCCCCTTTTTTATAAATTTTTCAGTGAACTGTCCTTTCAAACTTGTTGCTACATCCTCCACATCCTGATTAGAAATCAATGTATTTCCCTGTGGAGAAGGTTTTACACTAAAGAAAGGCGCTGGGTCATCTAATAAACCTGCATCAGCTTCCGCTTCCGCCTCATCAGGATTTAGTGTCTTTCTAAGTCCTGCAATTACCCCTTCAAATTTTTGAGATTCTACATCCAATTTAGATGCATCTTTCGCATCAGTTGTGGCTTTCTTTGGATCAACCTTAGATGGATCTTGACCTTTATCACTAGGCTTATCGGACGTATTTTTTTCAGGCTTTTTCTCGTCAGTTTTTTTCTCGTCGGGTGTCTTCTTCTCTTCCTTTGGCAGTTCGGCTGGGATCTCGGCTGATTTGATGACGATCGGATTATTGGATGCCACCGTAACTTTCGGGAGTATGGTCTTCGTTGTGGTAGTGACTTTGACCTTGGGCACAGATTTAACCAAAACCTTATCACTCAGACGTTTGAGCTTGACAGGTTCGGCGGTTTCTTTTGGTTTAACCTGAGTCTCACTGCTCAGCGGTACAAATAGTAGCAAACCATGCAGACCTAAAGCAGTGAATAGAATGGGACGAAAAGCACTTTTTAGCCAGCCTAGAGCGATCGGTTGTTTGACTTGTTGAAAGCGATTTGATTCTTGTTTCGTATCGATCGGTTCGAGATCACCGGGCGTGAATTCAAAGATCGGGTTTTCGGTTTCAGGTGGGGGAGTAAGTTGGGTCATGGTGAATGATTGGAATAATGGAACAGCACGCCTTAAACAACAGATTGAACAATACAGAACTGACTTAATCCAATAGAATTAGCCAAAT
>JANXNM010000748.1 GCA_025354065.1 Synechococcales cyanobacterium 340R_concoct_173_sub
ACCGATCGCACTCACGAAAGTATTCCAAAAAGCTGATGCAACTTGGAATGACTATATTATGTTGCGAGAAAGTGAAGCCGATGATTGGCGAAAAATTGCATTTTATAAAGGACATCTGTGGGCAGATATGGGAACTGAAGGACCGGGACATTCTGGGTTTAGCGATTTAATGACGATTATTTTTGGCTTTTGGGCTTATTTACATTCGGATATAGTCTTCCAGTCCTACGGTCGTTGTTTGATAGATTTGCCTGAAACTCATGCCTGTGCGCCAGATTTAGTTCTTTATAAAGGTGAAGATATTCCTAAGTGGAAATCGGGTGAACCTCGCCGTATTGATCTTAAGCGTCATCGTGTACCTGATTTAGTGGGTGAAATAGCAGATACTTCATTGAGTTTGGATCTGGATGAACAAAAGCGATTGTATGCGAGTTTGGGAATTTCTGAATATTGGGTAATTGATGTGAAAGGGGCGCGATTGTTTGCATTTGGATTGATGGAGTCGGGACAGTATGAACCGATCGCCATTTCCCAAATCTTAGAAGGACTCCCGATCGATCTTCTAGAACGAACTTTGGAACGCCTTTCGGAAGAAACAAATACTGCGGCAGCAAATTGGTTTATGAAACAATTGATGGTTTGAACAAAACTAATGGAGAGACCACAGCAATGGCATACAGTGATTTTACTGTTCGTAAAGTGAAACAAACGTTTGGGATTACCACGATCGAAGGTCCGTCATTTTTCCCTCAACTAGAACCGATCGTACCCAGCCAAACCCTAATTGAAATTTTGCTTGAAACCATTCCATTAGCGGTGGCATCGCCTAGTGAAAAGGCAAAATCTGAACTCTTAATTAGCCCTATTTTGGTTGAAGTTCGTAAATATCTTAATCGTCAAGTGAGTCTTTTTTCAGGTCAAGATTTTACGGTGGATGCGAGTTTAGGACTGTCAGGTATTTGCGATTTTCTTTTCAGCCAGTCCACAGAGCAGCTTGAAATTGAAGCCCCAGTGGTAGTTTTAGTTGAGGCGAAGAAAGCGGATTTGAATACTGGTATGGGCCAATGTATGGCAGAAATGATTGCAGCACAACGCTTTAATCAATTGGCAGAACAATCTGTGGAAGTAATTTATGGCGGTGTGAGCAGTGGTATTCTATGGCGGTTTTTGAAACTTGAAGAACAAACGGTGACGATCGACCTAAAAGATTACGGTATTGATCCGATCGGACCATTATTAGCAAAATTGGTTTGGATGTTAAAAGGGTGAAAATAATGCTTAAAATAACTCTCCTGAGAAATTTAAATTATGGTCTCCCCTCAGAAGAATACGATGGCTTTGTCATCACCCTAAAATCATCGCTTTTGTAATCTACCAAATGAGATCTTCTGGGTTGCTTCTAGCGCTGCACCCTCAATACGTTCTTGTACAAATAGATAATCTTTACTTTGCCATAGTGGAATGAACGGGACATCACGGGCTACGATCGTTTGTAATTCCCTATATACCGATCGGCGTTCTTCGGGATTGGTGGCTTTTCGGCTCTGAGCAATTAAGGT
>JANXNM010000755.1 GCA_025354065.1 Synechococcales cyanobacterium 340R_concoct_173_sub
GAATGAAGGTTGGGAAGATGGTTGTCGGGTTCATGGCTGTGTGGTTCATGCCGAGATTCGGAATGAGAAGATTTGGATTCATTATGATGGAATCGAGGATGGAATTACGTCTGAACTCGTCGCGGCAGGTGTGACAAAGGATCATATTGTGTTGGCATTCCATCCGCCGCAAGTACGGGAATACACGGGCTATGCGATCGCCTGATGATTTTGGATTGCACTTCGATCGACGTTCTCAAGATGGGCTAGGACGGTGGGGTGCGATCGTCCTTCCGTGAGTTAGCACTGTAGGCTAGGCGATGCTTGTTTAGGAGGGTTTGGTTGCGATCGGGCTTCTGTTGTGGGGATGGAAGGGTGATCGGTCGTATAGTAAATTAATATCAGAATCTTGGAAGACTCTTTTTTGATGCTGATATTCTATAATTGCTAGAGTGTATTCTTCAGGCTTACGCTGATGTATGAACAAATTGACCTTTGGTCGTATGAGGGAAATTATGCTCAGCACCACCGTGAAAGCATATCATTAATAGATGATGTACTTTTCTATCCAGAATTTTTCAATTTAGAAGAAAGTGATCAACTCTATCTAGAACTCGATCAAACGACTCGGTGGCAACAAGAATCAATTAATATTTTTGGGAAGTTAATGCCTTTACCGAGATTAACTGCATGGTATGGGGATGCGGGAAAATCTTATGTTTACTCAGGTATTGAGATGTATCCTGACCCTTGGACAAAGACGCTTCTAGAGATTAAATCAAGGGTTGAGAAAGTTACACATGCTAAATTTAATAGTGTTTTACTCAACAAATACCGCACTGGAAAAGATAGCGTAGCGTGGCACAGTGATGATGAAGTAGAGTTAGGATTGAATCCAATAATTGGATCCGTTAGCTTTGGTGGGACACGACGTTTTGTCCTAAAACATAAGGAGAGGAAAGAAGTCGAGAAAATCTCAATTGACTTAACCCATGGCAGTTTCCTCTTGATGAGGGGGAACACTCAGGATTCCTGGCAGCATCAGATTCCAAAAACGGCTAAAGCTGTCGAATCAAGGATTAATCTAACGTTTAGAGTAATCATATAGCACCTTATTTGAGACCAAAGTTCGCACGTTAGTGCTGATGAAAGTTTTATTGGGAATACTAAAAAATATTCATTATGATTTCCTTCTAACTTGGTTGCGTCATCTATGATTAGTCATGCTGCTCTTCAGACTTTGGAAACGTTGATTGCTCCCGGTAAGCGATCGCGTCTATCGCCCTTTGTTGAATCTGCCCAACTGAAGGTCTTATTTGGGGAGTTCCCTGATGAATCAAAACGATCGCAGTCAGTCAATCAGATTTTGACGCAAAATGCCGAGCGAATAGAAGAGATTTCTCGTGTTTGGTCTAATTTTGCCGAGAGCGGACGAGATTTCAAGAGCAATGACTACTTAGATAAAGATTTTTTGGATTCGTATCTTGCCTATTACTTCAGTACCAACGTTTGTAAAGTTCAGTTGGTTTTACTGGATCTGGTTCGAGAGGATAAATTGATAGGGGAACTTAATCTCCTAGATATTGGGGTGGGAACAGGTACAACAATTGTTGCAGTGCTAGATTTTCTCTTGGTTTGGAGACAGGTATGTGATTTGTACAATCTTCCTTTTCCCATTACTGGAGTTTCCTTAGTTGGGGTAGATTCTAGTCAGGGAAGTCTTGACCATGCAAGCCAAGTTGTTCAGGCATATGCTGAGGCATTGCAGAGAATGATGGATTCAAGGCGATCTAATTCACCGTTAGGAGATAAATCGGAGGGTGCGGTTCAGATTCTCAAGGTAGTTCATAACTGGGCTATTTCATCAGTTTGGAATTTATTTGATTTAAAACATAAAAGTAGATTAGATTTTGACTACCAACCAAATCTAATTTTCGCGGCAGCAGTATGGAACGAGTTAGATCAAACAGGAAAAAACCACTTTGATTTAATTTTACAACAGCTTCCAAACGAGGCAATTGTAGTTATAATTGAGCCAGGAAGCGAGAAAGCATCTCAATCTCTGATGGGATGGCGTACAGAATTCTGCAATCAATATAAAAATTTTATATCCTTGGGTCCTTGTGGACAAGAATTTGGAACGAGCTTACCTGAAGCTTGTTCAGGCTGTTGGAATATACGACGAGAATCATTTCATCAGACTGATTTATATACAAGTTTTCGTAAATTCTCCACTAAACGTACTAAAGACAATTCGAGATTTAATGAGTACGAAAATAAACTTCTTTCTTGGAGTTATGTCGTTCTTGCCAAACAGGCAGGTACTGGAGAAAAAGAAACTTATCCGAGGATGGACGTAAAGCAATCCATACCTAAAATAGAGCTACGTTATGTGGGTTCTTATAGAGGAAAGATTCCATTAACAGGATCTCCTGACAATCAAACTTTAGAATATCTGAAAGTCTGTCCTGCAAAATTTATAGATGTTGAAAAAATTGCAATTAAGCGTGAACCCGGAATTCAGGTGCCACGATTACGATATGGGCAGAGCTTCACTGTATCCAATATTGACACTAAAAAACAAATACAGACTACCTATCATTTAGTACAAAATAAGAAAACTGAATTTTTTGCTCAAAGCTCAGCTAATTTTGAGCAAGATTTTTTACACTCCTATGAAGAAAAGGCTCGACTAGCAATCGATGATATTGCTTATCGACTATTTGGCTTCCCTGGAATGCGAGAATTCCAGCATGAAATTCTTAGTCGATCGCTTCAAGGGAAAAACATTTTAGGGATTGCTGCAACAGGTGGAGGAAAGAGCGAGTGCTTTATCTTACCCGCCATGTTATTGCCAGGTATTACGATCGTTATTGCTCCGTTAAAATCATTAATGGTAGATCAGTTTGAGCAACGAATTAAAGAGCGCTATGGATTAGATCATTTAACAACTTATATTAATGGTGATATTAATTTTCAAGAGAGACAAGCGAGATTAAAGCGGATGGAATTAGGATACTACAAGCTAATTTACTTTACGCCAGAACAACTGGAAAGAGGCCATATCCTAGATAGTTTAAAACGGGCTGATGAAGAAGTTGGTATTCGTTATCTGGCAATGGATGAGGCTCATTGTATTAGTCAGTGGGGACACGATTTTCGTCCAGCTTATCTAAATATTTCTTCTCGCCTAAAAGAATATAATATTCGTCCTTGCCTCATTGCATTGACTGCCACAGCGAGTCCTAAAGTTAGGAAAGATATCTGTGAAGAATTCCAACTTAATCCTACTGACGATGTGTTTGTTCATTCTTCTAATCGTCCTGAAATTAACTTAGTTGTTCGTGTGAAGCAAAATATAAACGAGAAAGCAGATGATATCTTAAGAGAGATTGAAACGTTGAAGAGAAGCAACCAATATAACCAGCAACCCGGCGCTGCGATTGTATTCATGCCTCATACTGGCGGAAATCCTGAGAATGATTGGAAATACTTACCAGAGTTTCGAGAATCTTTATCTGAATTTCCAAATATCAGGTTTCCTCCTGAATTAAAAAATAAATTCTACTACGATTTTAATAAAGAAGAACTTGTTTTAAAAGGTTTGCTTTCAGATCAGGAAAAAGATACTTTATTTCAACTATCCCAAGATAAAGAGTATCAAAGAATAACCCGTAGTTTAATCAATAAATCTCTAAGTTCTCAGCAAGGAAAGTCTAGTGCCACAGTAAATGGATTTGGCTCATTCATAGAACGTAAAATCGAACAGGAAATATCTATATACCACGGCAAAGTTTCATCTGAGGTTCAAGATGATGATGAAAAAGAGAGTCGTACAAATAAATTCTCTGGTTTTGGTGACTTTAGAAATCGAACTAAAGAAGAACAACAACGTGCCTTCATTACTGGAAAGTGCAGTATTATGGTGGCCACAAAAGGCTTCGGTTTAGGTATTGATAAACCAAACATCCGCTTAGTAATTCACCGAACGCCCACAGCAAACTTAGAAGCTTATGCTCAAGAGGCTGGAAGAGCAGGGCGAGACGGTGAGATGGCCACGGCAATACTCTATTACAGTCCCGATAGTCCGGAAAAAAATAAGTCGGATCATGATATCCAATCGTTTTTCTTGAGCGATCGATATGTTCGTCGTGAAGATATATTTGTAATGCGTGCTTTTCTTCACACAGTACAACGTGGAGTAACCATCCCCAAGAAAAATGCTCTAGGACAGGATAAATATTTATACTTTACTAATGATGAAGCTATTAATTTTTTCGATCGATGTACTAAAGAAGCGTCAGTAGCTAGATTAAGTAATCCCTATCAATGGATAGAATTTGAGGAAAGAGAATCATATAGTTTTGAGTCTCAAGAACATCAAAAAATTCTAGATAGAGGACATGATTACAATAATAAAACAAATTATATTAATCGAATTCTAGCGGCTATCTACCGCATCCGTCCTAGTCTTCTAGCTTTTGGTAATCAGGTTGCATTAATTTCAAAACTTCAAGAGACAGGAGCTTATGTCAGAGAACTTAAAATAAAAAATTGGCGTGCCATAATTGAATCTAATGTCTATTTTGGAGAAATTTTACGGAAATATTATGTGAGCGAATATGAATTTGAAAATGCTCTTAAAGAATGTAGCCTGTTAGAGTTTTCTCAGCGACTTGAAATATCAGTAAGCGAATTACAAGCAATGCTGAGTGATATTAAGTTTTGTGATGGAGTCAATAATAGCAAGGGTCATTGGGAGAGTGCTTTGTTAGATTTCCGGTGGATTGAAGCTCCTAAATTCTCTCCTGCTCCTGATTTAAATCAATTTCCTCATTATGAGAAATTAGAAATATGGAGAAATTATGCTGGTGCTCAAAGTCGTAGCAAGCCAAAGAGAAATGGACGGATTAACCCAACTATTGACGACTACTTTCCCTGGAGAGATCTGAGCAAATCAAAGGGATGGGAGATTTTGCCTGGGGAGGCTTTTTATGATCAGGATAACTTTGAAGAATATGTAGAAGCTTTTATACGACTACATAATGAGAGAGAGGCAGATGATTGGGCTTCCTATCATCGTCTACTAACTTCATACATCGGTGTGAATGAAGATGGTACTATTCCTGACGATCGCAAGACAAAAAGCTGTCTTCGAGCGATCATGTTGGGCTATCTTAAAACTTATGAAGTCGTTAGTGGAGGGAACTGTCTGAGCTGTAACTCTTGTGTTCCAGATGAGAACTTTGAAAAATATACTATGGAGCAGCGACGCAAAGTTGTAGTTAAAATTGGTCCTGAAACGGAACGCTTGCTGGACGAAGCTGAGTTATTTGCGGAAAGATTTCCGAAAGAGACATTGATTGATGAATTATTCGTCGCCATACAAAACGAACAAAAAGAAGGCCGATCGCTTATTCAATACGTTGAGGGATGGTCAGGCCGCTTACTCCAAGACACGCCTGACCATCGTTCAGCATTAATAATTCGGATAAAAGCGATGTCTGAAGGATTCTTTGAGATGCAATCTCAAGAATTTATCGGTAACGCAAAACGGTTAATTCGCCTCGCAACTGATGTACACATAGCCCAAACTATATGGCAACTTATATCGGAATCTCATAAAATTCTACCGGATGAGCCAGATATCTATCGTGTACAAATACAATTGCGCGATCGACTTAACAAGCTCAATGGAATAGAGGAAAGTATCAAAAAATTAATTAAGCTACTTCCAAATAATCTAACTAACCGTCCTGAATTAGTTGAGCTATACACTCGCTTAGAAAAAATGTATACGATCGCAGGTGTTCTAGAAAATTCAGATAAGCACCAACGTTGTCTTTTGAGGCTGGCACGCCTATCTATAGATGCTAGACAAGCAATGAGCTACTATAAAAGTGTTATTTCTCTCTGGGAATGGGAAGAAATAATCTTAGAAGTCAATACCTGTTATGGAGACACTGATATCTCAGCTTTAGTTGGAGCGTTACTTTCCTGGATCGATCAACCAAACAATGTAGTATTTAAACAGCGTGTTAATCACGTTCTTAACTACTTACAAAATACGTATTCACTTGTTCAGGAAATAACCTCTGCGAATGCTCAATTGTTTATAGAATTTATAGGATTTTCTTTACTAGACCCCTATCCTAGGCTTTTGGCCTATTTTTCTAGCTCTCTCTTAACCCAGCAACTAAAAGATCCAAAACCGTCGCTGGATGCTGCATTGAATGCCTTATCAAAAGGTGAGTCACTTTCATCAAACGTCCTACAGATCATGATTTCTCTTCTCTTAGAGTATGAGGGAATCTTGGAACTGGATGAGTCAGAGTTGATATTCTCGAATTTTGCTAAGGTTTTCCGACCCGAGAAATCTGACGAACTGGAGAAGTGGCTACGAATTTTTCCAGTTAAACTCTACTGCAATGCGGGGTCTGAGATTCAGATTCATTTACTCCAATCCATATGCGGTATAGAAAGATATGTTACCCCTAGAATATACAATAAACTAGAAAAAATTATAACTTTAGACCTCCAGAAAAATGAAATAGAACCACTTATCCATGAGAGTTGGATCACTCTTTGTAAGCATTCACCTGAATCTATTTGCAGATACATTGAGCAATGTCTATTATCTAACTTTCCTAAAATTGAATTAGCAGAATCATCCTTTGATATTTTGTTGGAAATGAGTGATTCAAGTTTTTGCGGAAAGAGGTTGCAAAAGCTTCTAGAAGATATCTGTAGTCAAAAAACAACATGCATTTCACAGAGGATTAGATTATCGTCTGAATTCTTTAACATCGGGAAAGATTGTATTGAAAGTTGCTTGCAGTCACCTACCGCAAAAAGTCTGCATCAATTGTGTCGTCAATTTAATCCTTACAGTGGAGTTGACCGGGCAGATATGCTAGTAGCTGTGATCGACTTTGTCTGTATTCAGTTTAGATTTCCTCCTAATTGGATGACACCTATGGCATTAAAAGCAGAAGCATTGTGTCATGCTAAGCGCTTTCGTGAAGCACGTGAGCTATCCCTGAAGTATCCCAATCTGAACATTGGCAAAGAAGGGTCAATACAATATGTCCTTCAGAAAGTACAGCCACTTGCTGAAGAGCGAAGCGTGGGCGTTGAGACTTATGATTATCAACGAATCTTGAAAACTTTTTTACATAAGTAAGCACAACCCAAATGACCTTATTAGCAGTTGTCACACGACCCGATCGCCCACTTCCCAAGCCCCCACGATCGCCCCTCCCTCAGAATTCCCAGCAGCATTGAGTCTTCGTGAAAAGGGACGTGACGATCGATCTTTGGGGGTGGTGGTTGGTTCAATCTTGATGAAATCTTGCAGATTCTCTTGTCATGAGCTGTAAAGAAATCGACTAGGGCTGACGAATAAAGCGATTGGCTAATGGAGTTTTGCGATCGATTAGAAGCGTCGATCGAAGCTACTAAAATTAAACAAACAGAATTACTGAATGCTGTCATGTCACGGGTGTAGCAATAAGGCTTAGGACGGTTGGGGGAAGTGCGATCGTTTACAATCCCATTAGTGCTCTCGCCGCAGAAGCAGGATACAATTCCCGATCGATCAAAATCTGCCGTTCTACCAAGCGATCGCGATCATTCATCTGGATTTGAGAATCCCAATGCGATCGATCTCGTACCGCCTAAAGCGATCTCAACGCTCTATTCAGCCACCAACCTCTCAACCATCATCACAACGCGATACTGTCCAGGATTCAACGATCGCGACCTAGCCGCCCGCAAAATACCAGTATTCAAATTTATACATTCCGGAATTCTGCCACTTAAACTTGTAGCCATTCCCAAATGTTCTAGAGAGAAGCTGCCCCATGTCTCACATCCGTCAAACCACGATCGCCTTCCTCACCGCCATCAGCCTTAGCTTCAGCCTCATCGGATGTATCGGAAGCAAAGTCAATCAAGCCAACTACGACAAAATTGAAACAGGTATTACGGGCCTAAAAATTGAAAAAGTCAAAGAAATCATGGGCGAACCCACCGAACAACAAAGCAGTGGCATTGGCCTGGGTGGCATCGGGATAAAAGGCAACACCATGACCTGGAAAGATGGGAACAAATCCATTACGATTGTCTTTCTGAATGATCAAGCCATCAGCAAATCCCAGAACGGACTTTAATTAGGCATGGTGTAAAATCAGATAACTTAACCATTCATTCGCCCGATCGTCATGGCCCAAGACTTTGAAAAAACCAATCTTTCCTGGGAACTCAAACTCGGGCAGCAACGCATTGGAGAATGGTTTGAACAACTCACCGCTGGCTGGAATCCACCCCAACTGCCCAACAACACCCCAAAGCCTGAAGTCCCACCGCAAACTTGGGAAACTCTATATTGGCTAATCATAGTTTCAGGAATCAGTTTTACCCTCTGGAAACTCTACCCACTCATCACCCGCCTAATCACCCAACACACCACTCCTACTCCCCAAAAACC
>JANXNM010000760.1 GCA_025354065.1 Synechococcales cyanobacterium 340R_concoct_173_sub
GGGATTTTTAAGGTGGATTTATGAAGCGATCGTAAAATCTGTCTCGATTGTTGTGGATAAAATATGGAACTCTGCGGAGTTTAAGAATTAGCTGATTGTGGAACTTTTGTTGGAGGCAGTGGCTTGAAAAGTGGATTTCGACTATGATAGGGATTAATAAGATATTCATCATGTACATATGCAATCTGTTTATCATTTGAATGCGAATGAATTAGACGATCGATTTCTAGAGAGTCTAAGAGTTTTATTTGGCGATCGTAAGATCGAGATTGTAGTTTCATCAGTTGATGAGACGGAGTATTTATTAAATCATCCGGCAAATCGTGAGCATCTCTTGAGAGCTATGAAAAATGCGGAAGAGGGAAAGAATTTGATTACGGTTAATCTCGAAGACTTACAACTTGTAGAGTAGCGATGAAGCGAAAATTGTCATTTGAAGGAGAGGCATTTGAAACATTTTCTAATTGGGCAAAGCTCGATAAGAAAATCTATAGCAAAATTGTGATACTCATCCAAGATATCGATCGATCGCCTTTCAGTGGACTCGGAAAACCCGAACCACTTAAATATGAGTTAAGTGGGCTGTGGTCTCGAAGGATTAATGACGAACATCGTCTGGTTTATCGTGTTACAGAAATAGAAGTTACTATTCTTTCTTGCCAATATCATTACGAGTAAAATGTAGATAACAACTATGGTATACGCTCCAAGAGAACAACTTTACAATTTATTTATTGTCTATTTTCAGATCCTGCAAATGACAATATTGATGATGAGCAACTTGTCCATACAATGGCAAAAGAGATTTCACCAAATTCTTTATCTTTGATTAAAAATGAAATCTGTAACCTAAAACAAGAGGTTCCATTTCCTTGGCGAGAACTAGGAAAAGCTTCAAATAGATACTTTGAGAGTGATGTAGATGCCTATGAGTGGCTAGATGAAGTCCTACTAGCTCTGATGGAATTGGGGGTTATAAAGTATGCGCGAAGTAGCGAATCCCAATATTGTAACGCTCTGGCACAGGTGGCGCGGTAGGATAAATTGTTGAAATTTTTGATCCCCACCTAGGTATCCTATGAGCGCACCTGCATTTTGCGACGGTATTCAGTATTTCGGTGAAACGCCTCAAGGCTTTGAGCAGTATGGCAAAACGGCGGCGATCGGACCCACTGCCAAAGCTGTGAACCCAACCGACCCGTCAGCCGCTTATCAATCAATGCTCTACAGTGATGCGCT
>JANXNM010000814.1 GCA_025354065.1 Synechococcales cyanobacterium 340R_concoct_173_sub
CCTGTAGCTCATTTTCATGATGTCAAACCTTACCCAGGACCTTAGTATTC
The DNA here is from genome assembly GCA_025354065.1 of Synechococcales cyanobacterium 340R_concoct_173_sub. Next base: position 51 of record JANXNM010000814.1, read on the forward strand.
TGAATTTAGCTCATTAGACTAATTTCCGACAGCATCTATTATTCTGAGTATACTAAATTTTATTGATTATCCTAATTTCCGATAATGTCTAATATTTGTCATCCATGCAAAGAGTAACTAAATATATTCCGCAAAATCCAATAACTTTCAAATCACAACTAGGCGGATTAAAAGCAGATTCCATGTCTTGACGCTTACGGTCTGCGAATGAAAGGAAGCCAAAATAACCACCTATTAGGTATCTGGGTAGATGCTCGATATGAAAAGGACTATAGGCTTTGAGGGTTGTAGTTTGGCGGTCATAACGGATTGTTTTATCAATGCCAGAGCTTGCAATGCTGTCATAATATAGCAGTCCGAAATCATCTGTGAGATCCTAATCTTCTCGCCCCCCAGCCCCCAAGTTTGGCAGGGCTGATTCATTTTGAAGGGAAATATTAGACTGGAGATAAACTACCCCAGTCCCCTACTATGACGACATTGCAAGAAACTTTTGCCCAAATACCTGACCCCCGAGGAACTAGAGGGAAACGTTATCCCCTGCCTGTCTTTCTGATTTTGATTCTACTTGGGACGATGAGTGGCTATGGCGGTTATCGCGGCCTTGAGCGTTTCATGGAACGTCATGAAGAAACCCTAGCTCGGCAGTTAGGACTAACCCGAGCTGCCTTGCCAGATTATTCAACGATTCGTCGTTTACTGACTCAAATTGATTTTAATCAGGTCGCGGCAGTCCTCAATGGCTGGATGAAAGCAGAGAGATGGGTCGAAGCAGGCGATGACTGTGCAATTGACGGCAAGAGTCTAGCCAATACTTTGAATCATCACAAAGATTCCTACCAGAACTTTGTGAGTATTGTCTTTGTGTTCCAGCTCCGTGACGGGTTAGTCGTTGGACAGAAAATCGTTGAGAACGGCAAACGGAATGAAATTGTAGTGGTTCAAGAGCTGATTGAAGCGCTTCAACTGACGGGTATGGTTTTCAGTCTAGATGCCTTGCATCTCCAAAAAAACAGTTGAACTAATTCGCCACCAGGGAAATGACTATGTCATCACGCTCAAGAAAAATCAAGGAAATCTCTATAAACAGGTTGTACGGCTATCAGAAACAACCGAACGCATGAGCCAATCTGAGCCTACTCAAAAAGGAAATGGGCGTGAAATTACAAGAACCATAGGCATCTTTGATTTGCCGATTGAGGTGAAAAAGTCTTGGGCCGGAGCGCAACGTTTTATGAAAGTTTCTCAGGTTGGGTCTCGTCAAGGCAAGCCTTATCAAGAAGTCCATTACTACCTCACAAGCTTGACATTGGACGCTGTTGCAATGCAGGCCAGGACACAAGCCCACTGGGGGATTGAGAATCGTTTGCACTGGGTAAAAGATGTCGTCTTTCAAGAAGATAACGCATCAATCAAGACCCCAAGGGCGGCCAGTACGATGGCGATTCTCCGAAATTTGGCAACAAGCCTATTTAGACGCCATGGGTATTCATCAATATGGGTATTCATCAAAAGACCTCCTGCGAACGTATCATGAAATCGTCTGTTCTAAAGATAAACTAAGCTCATAATTGTAAATCCCTGCAATTAAATTTAACCTTAATCCAAATCTCCTTCTCCTGTTTCGATACCTAGAAGAGAGTATTCTGAATATTTTCAACTTCCGGTTAACATGTTCAACAATAATTCTTTCTTTTGCTAGCTGCTGATTAAACTTCTTCTCCTCCTCCGTTAGAGATTTCCCTTGGTTTTTTTGATTGGGGTTCTGCTGTTTTCATGAATCTTTTTAATCCCTTGATATCCCTTGTCTGCTAATAGCTCTATCTTTTTCCCTATGCCTATCTGACTCTCTTTCCAGATTCGGAAATCATGCACTTTCCCTTCCCTGACTGAAACACAGATGATTTCTTGCGTTTTTTGATTTACTAAGATTTGTGATTTTACGGTATGACTCTTCTGCTTGCCGCTATAGTGCCTTTTCTGTTTTTTTAGGCCGTTCTACTTCATGCTCTGTGACATCTACCACTACCACTTCTATCTCCGAATCTAGTTCTTTTACTTTTTTCTTCCCTTCTACATTAAACAATCCTGACTTAATTAGTATATTTTCAACTTTTCTGATATTTCTCAACACATTTGTTTCATCTAATCCCCAGCTTACTCCTATATGAAACTGCGTTCTATACTCCCTTCAATACTCCAATGTCATTAATACTTGGTCTTCAATGCTTAATTTACTCGGTCTGCCGCTCTTTTTTGCCAGCATTTTTTCTGCTGCCACGACCTTTACCATTTGCTCAAATGTTGCTGGAGTCACGACGCACAATCGTTTGAACTCTACAGGCTCTTAATTCTTAGCTTGGTCATAACTCACTTTCAATTAGCTGAATTTATATCTATTTTACAACTTTATTCGACTTTCGCAGGAGGTCTAGTCTACTGACTTGGTATACAAGGATCTGGCGTTGCATAATTAGGGTATGCGTTAAGGTGAATTTTGATGGAATGTCCTGAATGTCAATCGAGTCATATCCGTAAAAACGGGACTAAAAAAGGTAAACAAAATCACCTATGTATGGATTGTCACCGTCAGTTTGTCATTCGGAATAACGCCCCTAGGGGATACAGTGATGAATTTAAGCGAGAATGCCTAAAAATGTACGTCAATGGCATGGGTTTACGGGGGATCGAACGGGCCAAAGGTGTTCACCACACTACGGTGAACACCTGGATCAAACAGGTCGGAGGAATTCTCCCTGACGCCTATGCGCCGGATACCATTCCTCAGGTGGGTGAATTGGATGAACTCCAAACCTTTGTCGGCTCAAAAAAAACAAACTCTGGATCGGGA
>JANXNM010000828.1 GCA_025354065.1 Synechococcales cyanobacterium 340R_concoct_173_sub
TTTGCCATTGCCTGTAAAACGCGCTCAGGAACGGGAGTTGGTCCCGGAATCATCAGCATTAATTTGTCATCCATAACCAGTTCTATCCTGTAATAATCGATCGCTCTTTCATTATTGCAGGCTGCGCTCACCCCGGATAAACCGATGCAAAGTTTATTTTAAAAGGTTGTCATATGCAATGCGGAACTTTTAAACCCAAAAAACGTTACTATACTGAAGCCTGAATTGTCATCTGTTTTATTTGTACAGTCTTGTTCATGTCTTATTTATAGAGTTCCAGAATTCATGCGATTTTCTAGCTTCTCGCTCAGTTTGATTAGTTTGCTATGGTTTGCCGCACTTCCCGATATGTTGCCCGCTACTGCCGATACATTACAAACTTGGAGCTTCGATCGATCGCGAAATCAATTAAATTTTACCACTGATGAAGCCGTACAACCCACAGCCCAGCTTGTTCCTAGCCCTGCACGGATTGTAATTGATTTGCCTGGAATTCGACTCGATCGCCCTAAAATCAATCAGCTTGTGGGCGGCAATGTTAAAAGTATTCGGATTGCTAAATTTGAACGAGAAACCACACGATTGGTCATTGACTTAGATCCTGCCTACACGGTAGATGCTCAAAAAGTCTTGGTACGCGGCACCAGTCCCACCCAATGGACCGTACAACTACCCTCATTCCAAAGCACACTTGCAACACAGACGAGTAATAATCCGATCGCCATTGCCGTCGCAACCCCGCCCCCCTCACCCACTCCGCCGCCTAAAAGTTACAGCACCCTAATTCCTGCCGGACAACAACTCACCTGGCTTAAAGACCGCCTAAGTAGCATTCGTAAAACCTATCCAAACTTGAGTACAGGATTACTTTTTGTTGATCTGGAAACTGGGGACTATGTAGATTTCAATAGTGACAAAGTTTATCCTACTGCTAGCGTCATTAAATTACCGATTTTGATTGCATTTTTACAAGATGTTGATGCAGGGAAGATTAATTTGAATGAAACTTGGACAATGACCAATGATGTGATTGTCGGTGGTTCTGGTGAGTTTCAAGATCTGCCTGTTAATACTAAGTTTACCGCGCAAAATGTAATCGACAAGATGATTACGATTAGCGACAACACCGCAACGAATATGGTGATTAAACGGATGGGCGGCATCAATTATGTGAATCAGCGCTTTGCTCAATTGGGTCTGTCAAATACGCGGTTGCGCGAGTGGTTGCCCGATTTAGGTGGAACGAATACAACAACATTGAAAGAACTTGCGCAGGTTTTAGCAATGCTCGATCGGCAATCTATTCTTTCGCCTAGTTCTCAAGCGAATGCACTTGGTATATTACGTCGTGTCAAAAACCGAAAATTACTGGCTGCTGGACTGGGACAAGGAGCAACGATCGCGCACAAAACTGGCTATATCGG